>CALMMO010000414.1 GCA_937868455.1 uncultured Marmoricola sp. | reverse complement strand
ATCAGGAGTCGTTTGAACCAGACACGCCATTGCGTACGGCGAACTCGGCCTCGACAGTCAGCCGTGTCGAGGAGATCCTGGGTCGTGCCAACCGCAAATGGCCGCAGATTCTCACCGACGGAGTCGCTTCGAAGCTGTCGCCCGATCATCTGAACGTCTGTGTCGACGCTCTAGATGACCTGTCACTTCGGGATACCAGCTTTGAAGTCATGGATGCCCTGTTCGAGTACCTCATCGGCAGGTCTGCAAAGGGGGCCAAAGGTCAGTACTTCACTCCGCGGCACGTTGTTGAAGCCATCGTGCGGATGGTGGCCCCAAGCCAGGGGGAGACCGTTTGTGATCCTGCGTGCGGATCCAGCGGCTTCTTGGTTCACGCCATGCAGTTTGCAGCTCAGGACCTCACGGCAGCAGAGCGGTCGCAGTACCGCGAGCAGAACATCTGGGGCTTCGACATAGATCAACGAGCCGTACAAGTGGCCCGAGCGCTCATGCTCATCGCAGGTGACGGGGACTCGAATCTCTATCGCTTGAATAGTCTCCTCACCCCGAGCGCGGGGCAGGACTCATTAGTGCAGGATCGCATCGGCGACTCGGGCGTTGTCACGATTGAGGACCTGACCCGAGCCGCAATGAAGGGTTGGAAGGGGTTCGACTGCATCGTTACGAACCCGCCGTTCGCGGGCGAGGTGCGCGAACCCGAGTTGCTCAGTTCGTACGAACTAGCCAGACCAGTCGGTAAACGCAATGAACGTGACGTTCTGTTCATAGAACGTTGCGTCCAACTCCTGCGGCCCGGTGGTCGCCTTGGGATCGTTTTACCTCACAACAAGGTTGGTGCAAGTCAGTTCGGCTTCGTGCGCGAGTGGTTCGCGCGCCACATGCGGATCGTTGCGGTGCTAAGCCTGGGACGCAACACGTTCCAACCCCACACCTCTCAGAAGGCGGAGGTGGTCTTCGCCATCAAGAGAGAGAAGCCGGTCGGCTTGGATCGAATTGCTGATGAGCGCGTGCTGTTGCTCACTAGCGAACGGGACGGAAAAGACACCAAGGGCAACGTGGTTCAGCGAACCGATGCTCCAGCATCGAGCGATCTATGGTCTCGGGCGGACCATGACTTGGGTGAGGCGGTGGAGGCGTTTACCCGCTTCCTTCGCGAGGATCAGATTGAGTGGGGGCAGCGGTGAAGGCCAACGTTCTTCGGATGCATGAGCTAGATCCTGGGTTTGTGCTGACACCCCTTCGCTACGAACGAGACCTCGCCATCACAGACGGTACGCCGCTGCGTGACATCGCCGTTCTTGCGCGCCAAACCATCAGTCCAGCAAAGGCGGCAACCTTCGACCGAATTGTCATCCTGGACACCACCCACGCCCGGAACGGGCTCCTGGATTGCGAACAAGCACTTGCGGCAAACGCAAAGGTCGGTGGCAGTAAGAAGATCATCGAAGTTGGGGATGTTGTCATTTCCAGGTTGCGCCCCTATCTGAGACAGGTCGCCTTCGTCGATGAGGGGGCTGCACCTGGGCTCCCCATTTGCGGAAGCACGGAGTTCTACGTGATTCGCAGCCTCGACGGACAGTCGATCTCGTTCCTTGTGCCGTGGCTGCTGTCGGACCGGGTGCAGCAACTTCTGGCCAACTCCCAAGAAGGTGGCCACCACCCGCGCTTTAACGATGAGGTCCTGATGAGACTTATGGTGCCGGCAGCCGTCATGGCGCGGCGAGCGGAACTCTCGGAAACGGTCGAGCATGCCTCCAAGGCCTACCGCCAATGCCGAAGTCTGCTAAAGAGTGCGGCTGATCTAGTGGCGGGATAGTCCGCAGCAGATAGGCCGCTTCCTGCTGGGGTCGTGGGGTCCGAGCCATCGCTTTAGCGCGCTTGCTTCGGCCTGACTCCGCCATAAATCATCCGGCGAACGACGAATGGCTGAATCAGTCGATCTTGCCAGTAGCGAGCGATTCGACTCGGTTTGCCCGCTGGCGAATAGACCGTGAGCCCATCTTCTTGAGGTCCAATCACCGATCCCCAGCGATTGCGCGGCGGCTTGTAGTCCTGAAGTGGGCGGCCAGCTAGATGGTGAGCGATGTTGCGAGCTAGGAGTCGAAAGGCCCAGTTGCGTGCACTGGAGCGCAGCGGGTCGGTGGCCGCCACATCGCCGATGGCAAAGACCTCGGGGTGGCCGGGCACCTGAAGGGTGGGTTCGACTCGCACAAAGCCGCCATCGTCGAGCCACTCACGCGGCACAAAGTCTGAGTGTGGCCTCCCAGGCCCGATGGCCCACAGCACCAGGTCAGCCCCAAGATGGGTGCCATCGACGAACTGCACCGGGCCCGGGCTCAACGCTGTGTTTGGCGCCACGGCTCGGTGGTGGGGGAGGAGCGTGAGTCCAAGGCGTTCAGCGCGCCCAGCCAGGTGAGCCCACACCCGCGGGTGGTGGCGCTGGAGGGGCCGTTCGCCGGGGAAACACAACGTCACTGATTTCCCGCTGGCGGAGAGGTTGAAGGCCGCGCTCACGGCGCTGGCGCCCCCGCCGATCACAGCAACGTGGCCCGCTCCGGCGAGACGCTGTTGGGTCTGGGCTAGCTCGGTTTCGATTTCGGCCAAGGACTTGTTGGTGGGCTGCCGCCAGAAGCCATTAGCTGTGCCACTGGCAATCACGAGTACGTCGTATCCAACGATCCGCTCGCCCACGTGGAGTTCACGTCGGCTCGGATCCAGACCGGTGGCTTCGCCGTACACCAACTCGACGTTGTCCAGCGCCTTGAATCGGTCGTAGCCGATGAGGTAGTCGCGCGCCCACAGAGCTGGCCGCGTGATGCGCAGGCCGAGTTCTTGGCCTGAGACCAACCCGGGTGATGCAGCAATACCAATGACGTCGACGTCGCGGAGACGAGATGCGGTGAGCACTCCGGTGTCACCCATCCCGATGATGACAACGCGGCTCATCGACGGCGGGGGAGCGGCACCAGTTTCGGAACCGTGTCGATCACCTCTTGGTATTCGGGCCGGCGTTCAAGGCTGCGCTCTTCCATCATGGGGATGCTCGCTCCGAAGAACAGCGCAATCATCGTGACGGCTCCCACTGGCAGCCACCAGGCGGTGAGTGCGGCAAAGCCAAAGATCATCAAGGAGACCCAGAATCCAATTTCACCTAGGTAGTTGGGGTGTCGCGAGAGTCCCCACAGGCCATGTTTGAGTGCCTCGCCGGGCTTCTTGGTGGCCGCAAAGTCGCGCAGTTGCTTGTCAGCGGCCAACGACAGGTACACACACGCCAAGCCCAGGATTGTGGCCAGCACATCCACGACGCCAAAGGCTCGGCCCGGAAGGCAGATCGCGGCGTACATCGGGAGCATTCCCGCGAACACACACAGCGTGGGCACCACGTGGATGCCCATGAGGTCTGTCCAGAACTCAATCTTGGGGTGCTTCTCACGCAACATTGGGTAGCGCCAGTCTTCGTGGGGGTGCCCGGGATAGAAGCGGGCCCAGTTTGAGGTCAACCGCACTGACCATGCGATCACGACGACGCTCACACACACGATCCGTGCGGTGCTGGCTCCTGGTGAGCGCTCAGCAATCCAGTAGGCGAGGAAGAAGACCGGGATAACAGTCCAGTAGGCGTCATAGAAACTGGAGTTCTTCAAGGCCCGGGAGAACACAAAGATCACCACGGTCATCACCAGGTCAGCGATCAGGGAGTCCCACAGCAAACTGTGGGTGGTGGGGCCAAGTTTGAGCCAGGCCAGCCCAATCACCATCGAGACGACATAGGCGCCAGAGACCATCGCCATGGTCTTGGGGCCGGAGAGATAGTTCACGGGCCGAACGTAGCCCGCTCTGATGCTCATGGATAGAGGCATAGAAAGGTTCAGGGGCGCGCCGCCAAGCGACACGCCCCTGAACCCGTGATGATTCTCAGTCGCAGGCGACGGCACCCTTGCCTGCCGCATCGCCACGGAGGACGGCGGTGCGCAGGTAGGGGTAGACCTCTTGGACGTCGTCGAACTTGGCCCGAGCGTCGGCAGTTGAGACCGTTGGGGGCACGATGATGCGGTCGCCGGGCTTCCAGTCCACCGGGGTCGCGCATTCGCCACGGTCAGCCTCTTGCAGCGCGTCAACGGTGCGCAGAATTTCGTCGAAGTTGCGGCCAGTCGACTTGGGGTAGGTCATCGAGAGGCGAATCTTCTTGGCCGGGTCGATCACGAACACCGAGCGCACCGAGGAAGTGTCGCCTTCGCCGGGGTGGATCATGTCGTAGGAGATGGCAACTGACTTGTCGGGGTCAGCAATGATCGGGAAGTCAACCGAGCATGCCGAGAACTCCTCGATGTCACCCTTCCACTTGGCGTGGTCTTCGACCGAGTCGACCGACAAAGCGATCGGCTTGACGCCGCGCTTGGCCCACTCGTCCTTCAACTGGCCAACGCGGCCCAGTTCGGTGGTGCACACGGGGGTGAAGTCGGCGGGGTGCGAGAACAGCACGACCCAGTTGTCGCCGGCCCAGTCGTGGAAGGAGACCTCGCCTTGGGAGGTCTGGGTGGTGAAATCGGGGGCAGTGTCGCCCAGGTGCAAAGCCATGATCATTCTCTCTGGTCAGGGGGTCTGGTCTTTCCAGTGTGCCTGGCCGTTCAAGTCAGGCCGGAGTTTGTCCTGCATATGGACTGACTTGACCTCCGATTGTGAGATGCCCGACTTCGTACCCCTGGATTTGCGGTCGCGGACGTGACAGCGTGGAGGTATCCGAACGCCCGATGCCGGATTTGTCCAAACTTTTGTTACTCTTGAGTAGGAAAGTGGGTGAACATCATCGAGCAGGTTGTACTGCGCGACGGCACGGCTGCGGTTTTCTGGCCGTTGCTACCAACCGACCGCGACCTCTTGGCCGCGGCGTACGTCGACCTATCGCCGACGTCGCGTCGGCGTAGGTTCCTGGCCGCTGTCGACAAACTCACCCCCGCCATGTTGGACCGCCTTGTCGACGACGTCGACGGCGTGGACCACATAGCCCTCGTGCTCTTTGCCGAATCCCACGATGACGATGGCACCTTTGATCCTGTGGGCGTAGGACGCATCGTGCGCTACGACGAAGATCCTGACACCGCCGATATTGCGGTTACCGTGAAGGACCAATGGCATGGCCGTGGTGTTGCCACTGCTTTGTTGGCCGAATTGGTTCGGCAGCGACCTGCAGGAGTCACTCACCTTTTGACCGAGGTCTTGACCGACAACCCAGCTTCACTTGCGATGCTTAAACGACTCGGCCCCACGCGTACCGAGCGTGAAGGTGGCGGCATCCTTGAGGTGCAAGTTGACCTCGGCAACGGGCAATGGCGCGACGGCTTCACCGCGGCCCCAGGTGAGTCGCGCACGATTCGTTCCCGCTGGGCTTGGCCCCCGAACGAGCATTGACTGACTAATCTGAAGCGGCGTCCTGATCCTCGCGCTCGATATGCGCCCCATCGCGAATCTCGCCAACCAGTTCCTCGATAACGTCCTCTAGCGTCGCGATGCCCAGCACGGTGCCGTGCTCATCGGTTACCCGTGCCATGTGTGAGCCTTTGGCCTGCACCACTGCCAGCGTGCGCTGCAAGGTGTCGGTGGCGATCACGTTGGCAAAGGGTCGAATCCACTTGTCTTCGATCACTTTGGCGCGCCCTTGTGGGTCATCAGCAAGCACATCTTTGATGTGGAGGTAGCCGATCAAATCGCCATCGTCTTCGACGGGGAAGCGCGAATAGCCAGTCTCGGCACACACCGACTCAATCTCATCGACACGGGCACCGCGCTCCACAGTTTGTAACGTGGCCAGGGGCAGTACGACGGTGGCGACCTGGCGTGAGGTGAAGCCGAGTGCTCCTGAGAGGCGTTCGTACTCACCTTGCTCAAGCAGCCCCTCATCACGTGACTCGTTGAGCAGCGCCTCAACTTCCTCCTTTGTGAAGGTGGAGGCGATCGCACTAGCCGGCTCAAGACGCATGAGCCGAACGACCGCGTCGGAGACTCCATTGATCAAGGCGATGAGGGGGCGAAAGACCGCCACAAAGAACATCATCGGCGCGCCTAGTGCCAAGGCGGCACGTTCGGGACCGGCCAACGCGATGTTCTTGGGCACCATCTCGCCCATGACCACGTGGAGATAGACCACGACCAGCATGGTCAATGTGAAGGCGATCGGGTGCAGCAAATTGTGCGGCACATGCGCGGCCTCGACGAGCGGATCAATGAGCTTGGCCAATGCTGGCTCGGCCACCGCACCCAGGCCCACCGAAGCCAATGTGATGCCCAATTGCACCGCGGCCATGACGGTGGAGAGGTTGTCCATAGCTTTGATGGCCGAGCGCGCCAAACTCGAACCTTGTGCGGCCCTCGGCTCCAACTTGGTACGTCGAGCAGCCACGAGTGCGAATTCGCTAGCAACGAAGAATGCGTTGGCGATCAGCAGCAGTGAACCGACCCAGAGGGCTGTGGAGGTGCTCATTGGCCCTCACCCTCGCTGACTCGGCTTACTGCAATGCGGTCGATGCGCAGCCCTTGCATGCGGATGACGCTGAGCCTGGCGAACTCAGCGGGTTGGTCGTCATCGTCGTCTTCTGTGTTCTCGCGGGGGAGTTCGATCATGACGGAGTCGTCTTTGACCGGGATGCGGCCCAGCGCCTTGATGAACAGGCCAGCGATCGTGTCGTAGTCCTCATCTTCGGGAAGGTCGAGCCCCGTGACGTCGGCGACTTCATCAGGGCGCAGCAGCCCCGACACAGTCCAGCTGCCATCTGGACGTTGTCGAAGACGTGCGCCTCGTTTGTCGTGCTCATCGGCGATATCGCCAACGATCTCTTCAACCACGTCTTCGAGGGTGACGACACCTGCCGTGCCGCCGTACTCATCAGAGACGATTGCTAGCTGGAATCCTTCGCCGCGCAGCAGCTGGAGCAGTGGGTCGAGTCGCAGAGACTCGGGAACCACGATTGGTTCCAGCATGACTTCGCGAACCAAGGTGGACCCACGCTCTGATCGTGGCACCGCCACAGCTTGCTTGACGTGCACAGCGCCCACGACGTTGTCGGGGGACTGCTTGATGACGGGGAACTTTGAGAGCCCAGTGCTGGCGGCCAGCGCGATGATCTCGCTGACCGGAGCGTCGAAGTCAACGGCTTCCATGCGCACTCGAGGGGTCATGATTTCCCCAGCCGTGCGTGGGCCGAAGGCAACTGAGCGTTGCACCAAACTGGCGGTGTCGGTGTCGAGTTTGCCCTCGCTAGCCGAACGCCCGGCGAGTGAGGCCAACTCATCAGAGGAGCGCGCCGAGCGCAGTTCCTCTTTCGGCTCCATCCCGAGCATTCTCACCACGGCGTTAGCCGATCCGTTGAGCACCCATATTGCGGGCTTTGCCACGGAGGTGAACGCGCGCTGGAAGCCTTGCAGGGCTCGCGCGGTGCCCATTGGGGCCGCAAGCGCGATCTTCTTGGGCACGAGTTCGCCAAAGATCATCGTGAACAAGGTAGCCAGAAACAGCCCGAGTGCCACCGACACGCTTCGCACCCAGGACGTGGGCACGCCGACGGCCATGAGAGGCCCATCGATCAGGGATGAAATCGCTGGCTCAGCGAGGAAACCGATGCCCAAGTTGGTCAGTGTGATGCCAATTTGAGCCGACGAAAGTTGCGTTGAGAGGCTCTTGAGCGCGGATTGAACTCCCTTGGCCGTTGAGTCTCCCGTGGCAGCGTCACGGTCAACGGCGGCCCGGTCGACGGCAACAAACGAATATTCGGCTGCGCCGAAGGTGCCACATAAGAGCACCAAAAGCACCGCGATGCCCAGCAGCAGCCATTCCATGGGCGCCATTGTTGCTTAGGTAGTGAAGTTCTTCCGAAACGGCGGGCGTCGTGCCTTCATCACACAGAAGTCCAAGTCGGTGAAAAACTAGAACGTGTTCTCAAACATGGCAGAATGCGGCCATGGATCTGGAGCGTCCCCGACTTGAAGGCAGCCTCGCAGTACGAGGGGGGCGGCGCCTCACCTTTGCTGAGTACGGCGCACCACGTGGCGAGGCGATCATCTGGATGCATGGCACGCCGGGAGGGCGGCGCCAGGTTCCGGTCGAGGCGCGAAACTACGCACTCCAGCACGACCTGCGCATCATCGGTCTGGATCGCCCAGGCATTGGTTCATCGACCCCGCACCTCTACGACAACATCGTGGACTGGACAGGTGACCTCGAGATCGTGGCCGAAAGGCTCTCGATCGACACCATGCGACTGGTCGGCCTCTCCGGGGGCGGGCCTTACACACTGGCGGCCGCTGCGGCGATGCCCGATCGAGTCCACGGCGTGGGCGTGCTCGGTGGCGTGCCGCCGACCCAAGGCGATGACGCGGTTAAGGGTGGCTTGGTCGGCTTTTCTGGCTTCTTTGCCCCCATGCTGACTCACGGCTATGTGCCACTTGGGCTCGGGCTAGGCAAGGTGATTCAACTGCTTCGCCCACTAGCCGGAGCAGCGATTGGGGCGTATGCCGCCGTACAACCTCAAGGTGACAAGGAACTGCTCAACCACCCTGAATTCAAGGCGATGTTCCTTGATGATCTTGTTGGTGGCTCACGTAAACAGGCCATCGCGCCTTTGGCTGACCTGGTGCTGTTTTCACGGCACTGGGGGTTTGAACTCGGTGACGTCGAAGTACCGGTGCGATGGTGGCACGGTGACGAGGATCCGATTGTGCCGCTGTCTCACGGTCAACAAGCTGCCGAAAAGCTGCCTCAGGCGGAGTTCATCGTTAATGCCGGGCACAGTCACTTGGGTGGGCTAGGCATATCGGTTGAAGTCTTGAGCACGCTGATGGAACTGGGTCCCGCTGCCCCGGCCTAACGCAAATCAGGACGATCTAAGCGAGTTTTGCACTTGTTTTCATGCGTCACAGCATTCACAATGGGTGCACACAACCACATAGATCACAACTGACCCATCTTGTCCGGCTCACACGAGGCCGCTGGGGAAGGCGTCGCCTCGACGCCTGCTGGACGAGGAGGTCGAAGTGACTGTTCACCCCACCCGCGGCGTGCTATTCGTGCACTCTGCGGCTGCTGCATTGCTCCCGCACATTGAGTCGGCGTTGAGCAACATCTTGGGCATGTCAGTAAGCCTCCAATGGACCGCCCAACCCGCCCAACCCGGTACCTGGCGCGCTGAATACTCCTGGTCTGGTGACGCGGGCACTGCCGCCGCCATCGCGTCAGCCATGCGTGGCTGGGAGCGCCTGCGCTTTGAGGTCACCGAAGACATGACCGCCAACACCGAGGGTGAGCGATTCTCCTACACCCCAACGCTAGGCATCTTCAGGGCCGTTGTCGGAGTGCACGGCGACATCATGATTCCCGAAGACAAGCTCAAGTCATCCGTCGTGCGCGCCGCCTTGGGTGAGACCACGTTGATGAACGAAATCGACAAGATGCTGGGGAAGCCCTGGGACGACGAACTTGAGTCATTTAGGTACGCCGGTGAGGGCGCGCCTGTGAAATGGCTTCACCAGGTCGTGTAGCTGACCTAGAGCGGGATGTTTCCGTGGTAGCCGCGCATCTGCAGACCGCTGCCGTTGATCGCCTTGGCGATCGCTGAGCGAGTCTTGGCAGGCTCGACGACTTCATCGACCACACCGATCTCAACGGCCTTGTCGATGCCGCCAGCCAAGCGACTGTGCTCCTCGGCAAGTTCGGCCTCGACTTGGGCCCGCACATCTGCAGAAACCTCCGCGAGCCGACGACGATGCAAGATCCGAACCGCAGCCACAGCACCCATCACGGCGACTTCGGCCCCAGGCCAAGCCAGCACCTTGGTGGCTCCCATCGAACGCGCATTCATTGCGATGTAGGCGCCGCCGTAGGTCTTGCGGGTCACGATCGTGACGCTAGGCACCACGGCTTCGCCAAAGGCGTGCAGGAGCTTCGCGCCGCGGCGTACGACGCCGTCCCACTCCTGACCAACGCCCGGCAGGTAGCCAGGTACGTCGACCAGAACGATGAGCGGCAAGCCGAACGAATCACACATCCGCACGAAGCGAGCGGCCTTCTCTGCCGAGGCTGAGTCAAGACACCCGCCAAGTCGCAGCGGGTTGTTGGCGATGACACCAACCGAGCGACCGCCGAAACGACCCAGGGCGGTCACGATGTTGGGGGCCCATTTGGCGTGGATTTCTTGCATGGAGCCCTCGTCGAGCACACCATCGACCAGCGGGTGGACGTCGTAGGCGCGCTTGCGTGACTCGGGAAGGTATGACTCCAGATCGCGGTCTTCAACAGCAGTCTCGTCAAGGGTCCCTTGGGCACCGAGCAAGGTGGTGATCGCTCTCGTGCGCTCGAGGGCTTCTTCCTCCGAAGCGGTGAGCACGTGCACTACCCCAGAGCGGCGCCCGTGCGGCTCAGGGCCACCCAAGCGAGCCATGTCGACGTCTTCACCGGTCACAGAGCGCACCACGTCAGGGCCGGTGACAAAGATGCGTCCCTCAGGACCCAAGATCACAACATCGGTCAATGCGGGGCCGTAGGCGGCACCACCGGCGGCGGGGCCGAGGACCACCGAGACCTGAGGCACCAGACCAGATGCGCGAGTCATGGCATAGAAGATCTCACCGACGGCGTGCAACGAGAGCACGCCCTCGCCCAGGCGGGCGCCACCGGAGTGCCACACCCCAATAATCGGAACGCGGTCGGTCAGGGCTCGCTGATAGGCCTCGACGACGACGCGGCAGCCATCGACGCCCATCGCGCCACCCATGACCGTGGGGTCAGAGCAGAACGCGACGACAGCGACGCCGTTGGTGCGTCCCAGCGCGGAGGCCATGCCCGACTTGTCAGGTGCATGGAGCCAGACCAAGGTGCCCTCATCGAAGAGGGCAGCGAGTCGAGCAGCAGGGTGTCGGGGGTCGATCGGAGCCTCGAGGCTGGCCGTTGCCGTCACTCCACACTCCTAAAGGCAACGGCAACGTTGTGCCCGCCAAAACCAAAGGAGTTGTTCAGCGCGGCGATCTGACCAGCGGGCAGCTCTCGCACAGCGGTGGCCACATCGAGTCCGACATCTTCGGGGTCTTCGAGGTTGATCGTGGGTGGCACGCGACGCTCGCGCAGCGCCATGATCGTGGCAACTGATTCCAATGCGCCAGCAGCACCCAAAAGGTGGCCAGTCATCGACTTGGTCGAGGTGACCACTACTTGATCGGTCTGACCATCAAGGGCGTTCTTGATCGCGCCGGCTTCAGCGAGGTCGCCTTGGGGAGTCGAGGTGGCGTGGGCATTGATATGCACGATGTCGGCAGGGGTGAGCCCCGCCTCTCGCATAGCGAGCTTCATCGCCCGCGTGGCGCCAAGCCCGGCCGGGTCAGGTTGAGCGATGTCTTGAGAGTCAGCGGTTACGCCTGCGCCGGCGGCTTCGGCGTACGCCTTAGCCCCGCGAGCTTCAGCGTGAGCTTGGGATTCGAGCACGAGGACAGCTGCGCCTTCACCAAGCACGAAACCGTCGCGGCCCTTGTCCCAGGGGCGCGAGGCCCTCGTGGGCTCGTCGTTGCGCCGCGATAAGGCCATCATCTGTCCGAACGCGGCCATCGGCAGTGCATGAATGGCAGCCTCGGTGCCACCGCAGACCACAACGTCTGCGCGGCCCAAACGAATCAGGTCGATACCAAGTGCGATCGCTTCGTTGCCAGAGGCGCAAGCCGACACTGGCGTGTGAACACCAGCCTTGGCGCCAACTGCCAGGCCAACGGCTGCAGCCGGACCATTGGGCATCAGCATCGGGATCGCTAAGGGCGAGACGCGACGCGGGCCGGAGTTGATCAAGCTGTCGTAGTTCGAAAGCAGCGTCGTTACGCCGCCAATGCCTGAGGCAATAGCTACGGCGACGCGCTCAGGATCGAGCTCGGCCTGGTCAAGACCTGAGTCTGACCAGGCTTCGAGTGCGGCCACCATCGCCAACTGACCACTGCGGTCCAAGCGGCGGGCCTTCACCCGATCAAGCACTTCAGAGGGTTCAACTAGGACGGGTGCACCAATGTGCGTTGGCAGCGCCTCGACCCATGGGTGCTCGAGCCGGGCGACACCAGAGTGGCCCGCTAAGAGCGCAC
>CALMMO010000413.1 GCA_937868455.1 uncultured Marmoricola sp. | reverse complement strand
GCGCGCTGAGTCTCATCGAGATAGCGGTTGCGCGAACTCATCGCCAACCCATCAGCCTCACGAATGGTGGGCGCTCCCACGATGTCGATGCCCATGCACAAGTCGCTGACCATTCGGCGAATCAAGGTGAGTTGTTGATAGTCCTTCTCACCAAAGATCGCGAGATCTGGGCGCACCAAGCCGAGCAGTTTTGCCACCACCGTCAACACTCCACGGAAGTGGGTCGGTCGCACCTTGCCTTCGAGGATCGTGGCAAGCGGGCCGGGATCGACGGTCACCAGCGGGTCGCCGCCGGGGTAGACCTCATCAACCGCAGGAGCAAACACCACGTCGACGCCTTGTTCGGTGCACATAGCTAGGTCTTCGGAGAAGGTGCGAGGGTATTTCGCCAGATCCTCGGAAGGCCCAAACTGCATCGGGTTCACAAAGATGCTCACCACAACGACCGGAGTGCTCTGTTTGGCCGCCGCCATCAACGACGCGTGGCCACTGTGTAGGGCCCCCATGGTGGGCACGAAGCCGACTTTGCCGGAGGTTTGAGCTAGCGCCGCCGCGAGTTCAGCGCGGCTGTGCACGACCAGACTCACGAGGTGGGCACCGTCGATTGACCCAAGAGTGCGTCGTCCAAGATCTCCACCAGTCGATTGCGACGGATCGGAAGCAGACGACCATCGACCACGGCCCGATCAGCGGTGGCCTTCGCCAGTGCGACGTACGACGGCAACGTGGTTGGTGACTCGGCGGCGATCTGGGTCAGGTGAGCGCGCACTGTGTTGAGATCACCGCGCACGATCGGACCAGTGAGCGCGGCATCGCCCTGCTGCAACGCATTGTCGAGGGCGGCGGTGAGCAAAGGACGAAGCGTGCTGGCCGGGTCATCAGCACCGGCAGCACTCAACATCTCCATTGCCTGAGCAATCAGTGTGACCAAGTGGTTTGCCGAGTGCGCCAAGGCCGCGTGATAGAGGGTGCGCTTGCTCTCAGGGATAAACAGCGGCACGCCGCCAAGTTCGCTCACCCAGGTCTCAACGACAGCACGGTCAGCATCGGGCACGGTCACACCGAAGATGCAGCCACGCAGACGGGGCAGGTCAACACTGGTGCCGGTGAACGTCATGGCTGGGTGCATCGCGACGACGTGAGCACCGACCGCTTGGGCAGGCGCCAACACATCGAGACCGTGACGGCCCGAGGTGTGCACGACGTACTGCCCCTCGCGGATCGCCCCCGCACCGACCAACTGGGTCGCGACGTTGCTGAGCATGTCGTCAGGAACGGTGAGCAACAAGACGTCGCAGGCGCGAGCGACCGCAGTGGGCTTGTCGACGTGCACACCTGGCAGAAGTTGTGCGATTCGCTGCTGCGACGCGGTGGACTCACCCGCGACGGCCACGATGTCGTGACCTGCCGCCCGCAAGGCAGCAGCTAAGACTGCGCCGACTCGACCGACGCCGATAACCCCGATACGGGCCATGAGAGATGCCTTTCCGTTCCAGTCCTTCTCAGGTACCAGACGTGCAACAGCAATTCGTTCAACGAGCCTAGGCCCCCGTTTGCTTCCCGCAAACACAAACTCAGGTGGGAAGGGTCACACC
>CALMMO010000412.1 GCA_937868455.1 uncultured Marmoricola sp. | reverse complement strand
GCTGCCGACATTTGTCTATCTCATCCCAGTAGTCATCTTGTTCGGTGTCGGTGCTCCGGCAGCGGTCATGTGCACCTTGGCTTATGCCTTGCCGCCGATCATTCGCATTTCGGGCTTCGGTATCCGTGAGGTTTCCCCGACCGTCTTGGAGGCGACCAACTCGATGGGTCAGACCACCTGGCAGCGGTTGTGGAAAGTGCAAATCCCAATGGCGCGCAAGACGATCATCGTGGGGCTCAACCAAACCATCCTGGCCGCACTGTCGATGGCGATCATCGCCTCGTACGTCAATGGCCCCGGACTCGGCAAGCCAGTGTTGTCTGCGCTCACGCGCAACGACTTTGGTCGAGGTTTGGTCCCAGGTCTGCTCATCGTGGTCATGGGGATCATGCTTGACCGGACGACCACGGCTGCCAGCGAGCGTGCCGAACGAGTGGCTCGTGGAGGGGGCGGTAATCCCAAAAAGCGGCGGATGGCGTTGGGAGCTGGCTTGGTCGCGGTGGCGATTGCGGTGTGGTACTCGACCTATGACTTAGCTGCTGCAGTGTTTCCCGAGTTCACTGTTGGCTCCAAACTCGCCGACATCTTCAACGCTGGCATGGAAGCTACCGTGAATGCAGTCGACGTGCCGGCGACAGCCTTCAAGAACGCAGTCTCCTACGGTCTGTTGAACCCCATGCAGTCCCTCCTGGCCGACTCGCCTTGGTGGGTGGCCTTCGTGGCAATCTTCGCGATCGCAGTCATTGTCGGTGGTCGAAGGGCCATTGCTCCTGCGCTCATCGCACTGGTTTTGATCCGGCTGCTCGGCTTGTGGAACAACTCCATGATCGTGCTCAACATGACGCTGGTTGCCACTTTGCTCGTGATGATTATGGCCCTGGTTTTCGGAGTCTGGATGGCACGCAGCAGGCGGGCTGATATGGGGATCCGTCCGATCCTCGACGCAGGTCAAACCATCCCGGCGTTCGTCTATCTGATTCCCGCGCTGGCACTGTTCGGTCCGACTCGCTTCACTGCGATTGTCGCCGGAATCATCTATGCCGCGCCTGCGGCCATCAAACTGGTTGCCGATGGTGTCAAAGGCGTCAACCCGGGGACGATAGAGGCGAGTCGATCGGTGGGTTCGACCACTTGGCAAGAGATCAGCAAAGTGCAGGTGCCGATGGCCAAGGCGTCGCTAGTGCTCGCCACCAACCAAGGTCTGCTCTATGTGTTGTCGATGGTCGTCATCGGCGGCCTCGTGGGCGCCCAAGCGTTGGGGTACGACGTCGTCTTCGGCATCGCGCATAGTGAATATTCGGGCAAGGGGCTTGCAGCTGGCCTGTCGATCTCGGTGTTGGGCATCATGATTGACCGCATCGCCCGAGGCGCGGCTGAGCGCAGCGGACAAGATGAGCAAGCGATGAACTCGGCCAAGGTCAAGGCCCGTTCCTTGCCACGTTCTGTTTACCCCAGTTCGGGGGGTGCCTGAACTTTGGCTCCCCGACTGACCCCAACTCAGATATCACCCCAGGTCCGCATCGCGCGGCTCTAACACAAGGAGAAAGAAATGCACCAAAAGATTGGCAGAGGCTCGCGCCTAGCCGCGATCACCGTAGGTGCCATGTTGGCACTTTCGGCCTGTGGCGGAGGGAGCGTTTCTGACGCGACCAAGGCGAACGAGTCCAAGGCAGCGGCCGCTGGCGGCGAGTGCGGTGACCTGAAGATCATCCTGAACCCCTGGGTTGGTTACACCGCAGACGCCTACGTCGTGGGCGAGGTTGCCAAGGAGAAGCTGGGCTGCAACGTGTCCTACGTTGACCTCAAGGAGGGTGGCCCGTCCTACGAAGCACTCAAGTCCGGTGACGGCGACGTCATCATGGAAGAGTGGTCGCACGCAAAGGAACTTGCTGCAGGTGTGGCTGACGGCAGCGCCGTTGACCTGGGCTCGCCGGGCAACGTGGGCATCATCGGATGGTACGTCCCAGGCTGGTTGGCTGAGGCTCACCCCGACATCTTGGATTACAAGAACCTCAACAAGTACGCCAAGAAGTTTGCAACCTCTGAGTCAAAGGGCAAGGGTCAGTTCCTTGGCTCCGACCCGACCTACACCCAGTACGACGAAGCGATCGTGAAGAACCTCAAGCTGAACTTCAACGTGGTGTTCGCCGGTGGGGAAACCGCCACGGTCGAGGCATTCAAGAAGGCTCAGGCCAAGAAGCAGTGGCTGATCGGCTACTTCTGGGAGCCGCAGTACGTTCACGCTGAGGTTGCCCTCAAGCGCGTGAAGCTCCCGCCGTACACCGCTGGATGTGACAAGGACAAGGCGAAGGTTGCCTGTGACTACGCCGAGACCCAGCTGAAGAAGGTTGCCTCGAAGGCATTCATGGACTCCGGCTCGACTGGCGCCAAGTTGGTGCAGGCATTCACCTGGACCAACGAGGACCAGAACTTGGTGGCGAAGTACATCACTGCCGACAAGATGACGCCCGAAGAGGCCGCCAAGAAGTGGATCGCCGACAACGCCGACAAGGTCGATGCTTGGCTGAAGTAGTTCTGCTTTAAGCACGGACGTTGGGTCCTCGGGGTGACCCC
>CALMMO010000411.1 GCA_937868455.1 uncultured Marmoricola sp. | reverse complement strand
CCTGGCGATGTCGACACGCTCATCACGAAGGCATCTGAGGATGACATTGACGACTTCGTTGTGCTCCAGCGGGCGTGCTGGGTCGAAGAGGGCATGCTCAACGACGATTGGGAGATTCCGGCATTCCACGAGACCGCTGATGACGTGCGCACCTGGATGGGTCAGTGGCACACCTGGGTGCTGCGGGCCAATGGTCGCCTCATCGGCGGAGTTCGGGCTCGGGCCGAGGGAAACGATTGGTCCATCGGGCGATTGATGGTGGCCCCGCATATGCGCGGGCGCGGTCTGGGCAAGGCATTGCTGGGGTTCGTTGAGGCACAAGCCCCCACTGACGCCACTCGCCACGTGCTTTTCACCGGCAAACTCAGTGGGCGCAACCTGGGGATGTATGCCAAGGCGGGCTACCGCAATCTGGGGGAGCACCCTGTGCACTCCAAACTGTTTCTCCTTGCTAAGCGCCGCAAGCAGTCTGGACGCTGATTTCCTCCCAGGGCCAACAACTGGCACAATTCCTCCTTGGTCCACGGCACACCTCAACCGATGCACATCGGAGGGTGGCGAGGTCTCTGCCACAGGGGAGACGTCGTACTCCGTAATTTTGGGCCAACTCATGGCAGCAAACACCACCGTGGATGACCTGTGGCGATTCACGAGGAGATAGACATGACCAACGTTATTGACGCTCTTGCAGCAAGCCAGCTTCGCGACGACGTTCCGGCGTTCCGCGCTGGTGACACCATCAAGGTTCACGTGAAGGTGGTTGAAGGCAACCGCTCGCGTGTCCAGCTCTTCCAGGGCGTGGTTATCCGCGTGCAGGGCTCAGGCATTGGCCGCACCTTCACCGTGCGCAAGGTTTCGTTCGGCGTCGGCGTCGAGCGCACCTTCCCGCTGCACTCCCCGATCTTCGAAACGATTGAGATCGTGACCCGCGGTGACGTGCGTCGCGCGAAGCTGTACTACCTGCGCAACCTGCGCGGCAAGGCAGCCAAGATCAAGGAGCGCCGCGAGGGTTAGTCCCTCGCGCCTCATGGCGCGAAAGAAGACCGACACTCCTTGTGAGGTCGTTGCGCGGTTTATTGCACGGTGCGCCTAGGCTGCTCTCCGTGACTGCGCAGACTGACGAGACCAGGAACGCCAAGAAGCATCTACCCCTGTGGCAAGAGACCTTGTTGATGTTGGTCGTCGCCACAGTCTTAGCGGTCTTAATCAAGGCTTTCTTCGTGCAGGCCTTCTATATTCCGTCTGAATCGATGGAACCTCAGTTTGTGCATCTGGACCGGATCTTGGTCCAAAAGGTGTCCTACTGGGGTGGTGAGCCCGAGCGCGGCGAGATCGTGGTGTTCAAAGACCCAGATCACTGGTTGCCACCGCAGCCTGAATCAACTGGGGTCAAGCGGGCCATGGAGATTATTGGGCTCTATCCCACCGGTGGGCATCTAGTGAAGCGTGTGATTGGCGTCGGTGGTGACCGAGTCAAGTGCTGCGACACCCAAGGCCGGATCACAGTCAACGGCACTCCTCTCAACGAGCCCTATCTACCCAAAGGCACTGACCCCTCGCTGCAGCCGTTTGACGTGAAGGTGCCCGCCGATCACCTGTGGGTGATGGGTGATAACCGCGGCAACTCAGCAGACTCCCGCGCCCATCTGGGGCAACCTGGTGGCGGGTTCGTGGCCACCGATGAGGTGGTCGGCAAGGTGTTCGCGCTGGTGTGGCCACTGAGTCGCTTCCAGATCATTCACATGCCAAGCACTTTCGACAAGGTGGCCGACCCAACACCATGACCTGGCTTCCTCGGGGACAAACTGTGCGCCGAGACGCTGGCATTTATGGCTACGAACGCGCTCTTGGCCGAGTCGGCATGCATCCGATCGCAGGCGTCGACGAGGCTGGTCGAGGTGCCTGCGCGGGCCCATTAGTCGCCGCTGCTGTGGTGCTTGACGGCGTACTCATCAAGGGCCTCGCCGATTCCAAGTTGTTGACTGCCAAAGCTCGCGAGCGCTGCTATGAACAGATCGTGCGTAAAGCGCCCGCCTGGTCGGTGGTGATCGTGCCTCCCTCTGAGTGTGATCGCCTCGGCATGCACGTTGCCAATGTGCAGGCCTTGCGCAGGGCGGTTGCCAAGTTGGCGACGCGTCCGGCCTATGTCTTGACCGACGGGTTTCCTGTCGATGGCCTTGAGGTGCCTGGCTTGGCGATGTGGAAGGGCGATCGCGTCGCCGCGTGCATCGCCGCGGCGTCAGTCATCGCCAAAGTGACCCGTGACCGGATCATGACGGGGGAACACGAGCGATTTCCGGCGTACGATTTCGCCACACATAAGGGCTACATCACCAGCACGCACACCGAAGCGTTGGAGCAACACGGGCCTTGTGAGATTCACCGGATGCGATTTGTGAACGTACGTCGAGCCGCCGGATTGCCAGACCCAGAGCCCCTTCGTCTGGACCCACAACTGGAACTCTTTGAGTTGGGAGTGGCGCAATGAGCGCTGAGGATCTAGAAAAGTTTGAAACCCAGATGGAGCTCAACCTCTATCGGGAGTACCGCGACGTGGTCCCGCTCTTTAAGTGGGTCGTTGAAACCGACCGCCGCTTCTACTTGTGCAATCAAGTCGATGTGCGTGCGCGCACCGAAGCTGGCGATGTTTTCTTTGAGGTCACGATGAACGATGCCTGGGTGTGGGATATGTACCGCCCGGCACGGTTTGCGCGCACGGTGAAGGTCTTGACGTTCAAGGACGTCAACGTCGAAGAGCTGCAAACACAGGAGCTCGAACCTCCCAAATAGGGGTTTGACTTCCACAAGTTCGCGGCGTCGCACGTTATCCACAGCGACTAGTCGGCGCCTTCGTTAAGGCTCCGTGCCTCGGCACCATCGTGTGCAGGAGGTCAACATGAGTTTGCAAACCAACGCCTTGGGTCGATACGGCGAAACTGTGGCAGCCGCACACCTGCGAGCACTGGGCATGGTGGTGCTCGATCGCAACTGGCGATGCAATGTGGGCGAAATCGACTTGGTGCTACGCGACGGCTCAGAGTTGGTGATTTGCGAAGTCAAAACTCGCAGTTCGACAACGTGCGGTGGCCCGCTCGAGGTGGTCGATGAAGCCAAGGCGGCGCGGCTGCGCTTGTTGGCCGAGTTGTGGCAAGAGCACCGGGGCCTGCATCCACCCGAGGTGCGCATCGACCTTGTGGGCGTGCTTCAAGACGGCCACGGTGCTGCCAGTGTCACTCACGTGCGTGGAGTCGCCTGATGTATGCGAGTGTGCAAACGGTCACGCTCAGTGGGGCAGTGGGGCATCTCATCGATGTCCAAGTCGATGTCTCCGATGGACTGGTCGCCACGGCCATGGTGGGACGACCAGACGCCGTCATCTCTGAGTCACGCGACCGGTGCCGCTCGGCGATCATTAACTCCGGGCACCGCTGGACCAACACCAAACGCGTGACGATCTTGTTGAGTCCCGCTGACCTTCCTAAACGCGGCCCCCACTTCGATTTGGCAATCGCCTTGGCTCTCTTGGTTGCTCAAGGCTCGGTGCGTGCCAACCTGCGCGACTGGCTGCTTATCGGTGAGTTAAGCCTTGACGGGCGGGTGCGCGCCGTACCTGGGGTGCTGCCGATGGTGTTGGCAGCCTCCAAACGTGGAGTACGTCGAGTCGTGGTGCCCGACTCCCAGGTGGCAGAGGCGGCCATGGTGCCTGGTCTCGAGGTCTATGGGGTGCGTTCGCTGCCGCAGTTGATCGCGTTAGTCACAGGTGAAGAGATCCCTGACGCCCCCGAGGTGGCTCCACTGACCAACACAGCGTTACTGACGTGGCGGGGCCAAGATCGCATCCACAGCGTCGACCTAGCTGATGTGTTGGGGATGGCGGACGCGAGGTTTGCGCTGGAGGTAGCGGCGGCAGGTGGTCACCACCTGCTGCTCAGTGGTCCTAAAGGCGCGGGCAAGACCACCTTGGCCGAACGCTTGCCAGGGCTCTTGCCTGACTTGTCGGTGGCCGAGTCGTTGGAGGTGACGGCCGTTCACTCCCTAGCCGGCATGTTGCCCCCTGGGGCACATATGGTGCGACGACCGCCGTTTAGTGCGCCTCACCACTCCGCAACGCGCACATCGTTGCTTGGAGGGGGCCAGGGCAAAGTGGCGCCGGGGCAAGTGAGCAAGGCGCATCTGGGCGTGCTGTTCTTAGATGAGTTCCCACTCTTCAGCAACGACATCGTCGAGGCACTTCGTGAGCCACTCGAAAACGGTGACGTGACCATCGCCAGGGGTGAGGAGACCGCCACCTACCCAGCGCGATGCATGGTGGTCTTGGCCGCGAACCCCTGTCCGTGTGGCTTCTACACGGCCTCACAAATGCTGCCCGGGTGCGAGTGCTCCGAGCGGGTGCGCCGCGAATATCGACGCAAACTCACCGGACCAGTGGTGGACCGGATCGATATCACCCGTCACGTGGAGCCCCGCGGGCTTGCCGACATTTTCCCGGGGGAGTCGACCAATGACGTGCGTGAGCGGGTGTTGGCTGCACGTGAGCGTCAGGCTTACAGATTGGTCGACACGCCCTGGAGGCTGAACTCTTCAGTGCCTGGCCCGGCGTTGCGGGCGCGGTGGGCACTGCCGGAGGAAGCGCAGGCGCTCGTCGACACGGCGAACTTCGCTGGTCGGATCACCAACCGTGGCGCGGTGCGTGTGCATCGTCTGGCCTGGACCCTGGCCGACCTGGCTGGAATCGATTCCCCTGATGTGCCATTAGTGAAAGCTGCGTTGGCGTTGCGCACCGGTGATGGTCTCTCGCTCGATGTCGTGCAGCGGGCGGTGAGCCAGTGA
>CALMMO010000410.1 GCA_937868455.1 uncultured Marmoricola sp. | reverse complement strand
GCTCGGGCCACGAACACTGCCAGCACCACCAGGATCGTCATCTGACCGAAGATGTTGTTGCGTCCCCGTCCGTCCTCACGTCCGTGGCCCTCGTGAAAGAGCGACCCGTTTAGCCACGCCAACCAGATCAGCGAAAAGACCACCGCGAAGTCCGCGAGATGACGCCAGCTTGGCTCGTGGGCCAGCGGGTAGGCCGCCTGCCCGATCAGCACCACAAAGACCAAGTCATAGAGCAGTTCGAGGAAACTCACGGTGCGATCGGGGTTGTTCTCCCCGTGCAGTCGTGGTGGTCGCCGGAACCAGAAGTTGAGGGCAGAGGTCACCACGCGTTGGCCTGCGGGAGCAGCGACGGAGGCGGGTAAGGGCTGCTCATTCACGCCGCACAGCCTATGGGTGGGTCGACTGGTCCGATGCAGGCGCACAAGTTGGCCAGGGATTTTCTGTCGAACTACAGGTCGTGCGTCACCTCCGGGCTTAGTCGTTCTCGGAGGTGCCCAACTGCTTGGCCACGTGCGCAGCGAAGTCTGGGTCGGCAAGGATGCGGGCGACCACGTCGTCGGCGATTTTGTTCACGTCGAGCGTTTCGGTGAGTGCGCCTGACTCGGTTGTGGGGAACTGATAGTCGGGCCGCACGTCATAGGCGCTTTCGCCGTTGTCGCCATAGGCCGTGAGCACGTGGTCGAACACCAGTTGGACCTTGGTGAAAAAGATGTCGGGCGTGTACGGCGCGGGCAGGTCCTCATCGAGCACCCGTCGGATGGTGCTGTTGACGTCGTTGGTCGTGGCCACTTTGCGCCGCCAGTCCTGCACCAACTTCTCGTGCAGGTGCTCAAGCAGGCGTTTCGCACTGGCTTTGACGCTTTGTTGTTCCTCGGGGGTGAGCACGGGGTCGGGCTGGGTCAGCAGGTCAAAGATGGCGAGTTCTTCCTCGCTCATCCCTTCGCGCACGGCCCGCCCTTCCTCGACACTGAGGGTCTTGGACAGATCGATGAGGCGGTGGAGGTATTCGTCGATGTTGATGCTGCCGGCGTTGTAGTCCTCGATGAGGTGCTCGATCCGCTCCACCAGTTCGTAGCGAGTCGGGTTCCGCATCGCGGCTCCGATGGCCTGCTGTTTGAGCAGTTGGGCGAGCCGGTCGGTCTCAGCACGCTTGCGGCCAGCGAACTTCGCCGCGATCTGTTTGAAGTCGATCAGTGACAAGTCGATCAGTGGGTCGGGTCGGGTGCCTTCGGCGGCGGCGCGGATGACGTACTCCTCGGCGCCAACCGAACGATCAAGCAAGGCGTCGACGGCATCGGCCACGGCGTCGATGTCGGGGGCTGGCGGCGTGGTGACCTCGCGGATGCGCTCGGCCAACACCCGGATTGCGGCGACGTTGCGCTGTTGGGCCGCGGCTTTGGGGTTGGGCAGCAACGCCTTGAACAGTTTGCGCACCTGGCGGGCTTTGACCTGGAAGTCGCTGCGGGTCTCTTCATCGATGAGGAGTGCCTCAACGGCGGCATCGCGTTTGGCGATGTGGTCGAAGCCTTCGGCATCGCGCAACTGCGCCAGGTCGACACCGACCCGTGTGCAGAAGGCAAAGAGGTCTGTGACACCGGCATCGAGTTCGCCGGCCAGTTCATCGATGATTTCGATGGGTGACTCGCCAGCATTAGCCGCACCATAGATCGCCAGTGCTTTTTCAAGATTGCGGAAGACCCCGACGTAGTCGACGATCAGGCCGTTGTCTTTCTCAGGGAACACCCGGTTGGCTCGAGCGATCGTCTGCATCAAGGTGTGGTTCTTCATCGGCCGGTCGAGGTAGACCGTCGAGACACTGGGGGCGTCAAAGCCCGTCATCCACATCGCGCACACGAACACCAGCCGGAGCGGATCGTCCGGGTCTTTGAACTTCTCGGCGAGGTCTTCGCGGTTCATTCGTTCGCGGTGGGGGCGGATGTCGAGGCCTTGATCGTCGAGCATCTTCAGCTCGTTTTGGCTCTGGGAGACCACGACCGCCATGTCGGTGGTCTCCATCAACTCGATGCGCGAGGCCAGCCACGGGCGCTCTAATTCCGGCAGTGCGTCGTGCTGCTGGCGTAGGTCAGCCAGGTGCTCGGCCCAGGCTTGCTTGACCAGGTTATACATCCGCACGGCG
>CALMMO010000409.1 GCA_937868455.1 uncultured Marmoricola sp. | reverse complement strand
CAAGCCCAGGCTCCTCATCCTCGATGACGCCACCTCCGCGGTTGACCCCGAAGTGGAGGCGCGGATCCTAGGAGCGATGCGCCGGGCCTCGGCTGCCACCACGGTCATTTTGATCGCCTACCGCAAGGCGACCATTGGGCTCGCTGACGAGGTCTACTACCTCGATGAGGGGCGCATCGTCGATCACGGACGCCACGACGAACTGCTCGAGCGCAACGCCGACTATGCCCGTTTGGTCAACGCCTACGACGTCGATGAGGAGGCGCTGGGATGAGCCAACTCTCCGATGGCGCCGAACTCGGTGGACTAGCGACCATCCGCAAGGGTTTTGAACACTCACCTGAGCTTCGAGAAGGCCTGGGCCTGACTGGCCTGCTCGCGGTGATCGGAACCGCCGGCCGAGTGGTTGTCCCCATCGCAATGCAACAGACCCTCGACAACGGGTTGCATGGCGCGAAGGGCGTTGACGTTGGATTCGTCACGATCATGGGTCTGCTTGCCATGTTGGCCGTAGCGGTGACCGGCGCTTCGTCGTACTGGATGACAACGAGGCTGTTCAACGCAGCCGAGTCGGGCTTGGCGACCTTGCGGACGAAGGCCTTTCGTCACGTGCACGACCTTCCGGTGCTCACTCAAAACACCGAGCGACGTGGCGCCTTGGTCTCACGCGTGACCAGCGACGTCGACCAGGTCAGTCAGTTCCTGGTTTTCGGAGGCATGGTGGGGGTGATCAGCATCGGGCAACTGCTTGTGGCCACCGTGGTGATGATCGTCTACAGCTGGCAATTGGCACTGGTCGTGTGGATCTGTTTCGCCCCGCTGTTCTTAAGCCTTCGATACTTCCAGCGTCGGATGTCGCATGCCTACTCCGAGGTGCGCCGACTCATCGGCGTGATGCTCTCAGCGGTCGCCGAGCCAGTGGTAGGCGCAGCCGTGGTGCGCACGTTTGCCATCGAGACTCGCACCCAGGCACGCATCGACGCGTCCATCGCTGACTGGGAGAAAGCCCAAATCAAGGGCCAGACGTTGACCTCAGTTTCGTTCTCACTAGGCGGGATCTCAGCTGGCCTGGCCAACGCTGGGGTGCTCGTGATCGGCATTCTGCTTGGGCTAGGTGGCCAACTCACAGCAGGTGAGATCTTGGCGTTTGCCTTCTTGGTGACGCTGTTTGTCGGGCCCGTGCAGATGGGCACACAGGTGCTCACTGATGCTCAGAACGCAGTGGCGGGATGGCGGCGAGTGATTGGCATTTTGGAGACTCCCGCCGAACTCGTCGATGCCGGTCCCGAGGGCGTTGAGTTGCCCAGAGGGCCGCTTGACGTGAGGTTCGACAAAGTCAACTTCGCCTACCCCACCGGGCCGCTGGTCTTGCGCGATGTGAGCGTCCACCTAGCAGCGGGTTCACGCGTCGCGGTTGTTGGTGAGACCGGCTCTGGCAAGACAACTTTCGCCAAGGTGCTGTGCCGCTTAATGGATCCAACCGACGGCGTGGTTGAGCTCGACGGAG
>CALMMO010000408.1 GCA_937868455.1 uncultured Marmoricola sp. | reverse complement strand
CTGCGCAAGGGCCAGCGCGGCAAGATGATCACCGTCGTGGTCACAGGCAAGAAGTCCGGATACGCACCTGCATCGGTGACCTCGCCTGCTCGAGGACCAGTGCTCTAACCGAGCATGAACTCTGCGGACTTCACCCATCCTGTGGTCTCTTCAAAGGTGTAGAGCCAGAAACTCTTCACCTCAAAGGCGCACTCAAAGCCAGTCATCTCGGTGAACGCGCGGTCCATCGTGGCCTCGTCGAGGTGATGCGCGATCGTCACGTGCGGGTGATAGGGGTACGACGATTCGCTGTCGAGCATGCCTACCCGCACCGACTTGGCTAGGCGCTCGCATCCGGAAATGCCGGCTACAACACTGATGAACACCACCGGCGAGGTGGGGCGGAACGTGCCAGTGCCGCGCAGGTGCACCTCAAAGGGCGACTGACCCGTTGCGACTGCCTGCAGATGCCTATGGAGCGCATCGATTTGGTCAGCGGCAATCTCGGTTGGCGGGGCCAACGTGATGTGGCTGGGGATCTGGCGCGCCGACTCGTCACCAAGCGAGAGTCGATAGTCCTGCAGATGAACACCACACTCATCTGGCAGCGCGATCGAGACCCCAATGGTTGGCACGAGGGGTCACCCTAGCGAATCGGGCGCGTGAGTCCAGTGTTGTCATACACATCATCGAGTGTGCGCTGGGCAACCTCGTTGGCCCGCTCAGCGCCCTTCGTGAGGATGTTGTCGAGTTCACCACGGTCTTTGAGTAGCTCCAGGGTGCGATTACGGACCGGGGTCACGAAGTCGGCCACCACCTCAGCCAAGTCGCTCTTGAACGCGCCGTATCCCTGCCCGGCGTATTGCTCGACCAAAGCATCGATCGGGGTGCCCGAGAACGCAGAGTAGAGCCCCAGCAAGTTGCTGATCCCCGGCTTGGCATCGGTGTCATAGGCCACGTGAGTGTCGGAGTCAGTGACCGCAGAACGAACCTTCTTTGCGGTGATCTTCGGGTCCTCGAGCAGATCCAACACCCCGGCCTGCGACTCCGAGGACTTGCTCATCTTGCTCGTTGGGTTTGCCAGATCCATGATCTTGGCTGAGTCCTTGAGGATGTAAGGCTCAGGCATCCGGAAGGTCCTCTTGAAGCGGTGGTTGAACCGCTGAGCCAGGTCACGAGTCAACTCAAGGTGCTGGCGCTGGTCCTCGCCAACCGGCACGTATTGGGGCCGGTACAGCAAGATGTCGGCGGCCATCAGCATCGGGTAGGTCAAGAGGCCAACACTTGCGGCACCTTCCCCGCCCTTGGCTGCCTTGTCCTTGAATTGAGTCATCCGCTTGGCTTCGCCGTACGCCGTGATGCACTGCATCACCCAGGCGAGTTGGGCGTGGGCGGGCACCTGCGACTGAACGAAGACCGTGGAAATCTCAGGATCAATTCCCAAAGCGATCAGTTGCGCTGCCGAGGTGTGCACCCGTTGGCGAAGCACCTTGGGGTCAAAGTCGATCGTGATCGCGTGCAAGTCGACGACGGTGTAGAACGCATCGAAGTCCTGCTGCAAGTCAACCCACTGCCGAACTGCACCGAGGTAGTTGCCGAAGTGGAAGGAATCCGACGTCGGTTGAATGCCCGAAAGGACGCGCGGTTTTGCAGTGGGTGTGGTGGACATGTCGCCTATTCTCTCAGCCCGGTTGCGCAGCTCGCATCTGGGTTTGTGAGGTCCCCAGATCGGCAACGCTCATGCCGAGACGGGCTAGATCACGGCGCGCCCCTTTTTCGACGCGGTGAGGGTGACCGCTGGACCTATTCCACCGTCAGCATCATCGGCTCGGCCGCGTGCAGACTGTCAGAGGACGTGCCATGGACGGCGATGTAGGCGGTGCCAGTGGTGGCTTCGGGCGAGGCAGTCAGGGTGACCGTGCTGTCGGTCGTAATCGGATCCTCGCTAAAAGTGGCGGTCACGCCATCAGGGAGTCCATAGATGTCCAGAGTGGCACTGCCCGAGAACCCATATTGAGAAACCAAGTTCACCGGGAAACTCACGCTTGAACCTGGCTCCAGCGATAGCTGGGCTGGCGACCCGGTCAACAAGAAGTTCGGGACTTCCTCCGAGCCCGAGTCGTAGCCCAAGGTGAACTCCGATCCCGACACGTCCTGGCTCCAGTCGCAGTCGAGACCTTCGACGGGCCCAGAGCGGTCGTGGGCGTCGTGGGTCGAGACCCACTCCGGGTTGATTTCTTCTTCGTTGTTGTCGAATGCATGGGTGATGAAGGTGACTCCCGTGTTCGCGGGCAGGTCATCGCAGGAGGTTTGCGTCTGAGTTTCGAGGAATGCGGGCATGAGGCTCTTCAACGACTCCTCATCCGTAGTGGTGTCAAAGGTGCTTGATTCGCCGGTTGTGACGTTAGTTGTGGTGATCGTCCAGTCTTGGCAGTCAATCTCGCCAAGCTCGCATTGGGGAGTGATTGTCCCCATGATGGCGTCACCGTCGTTCACGATGATCCTGGTGCTGTTGTATGGCTTTTTGTGGCAGCAGTCCCAGCTGGCGATTTTCCACTGCTCATCCGAAGACTCCCAGGCGAGCACCGGCTGCAAGACCGAGACCGAGCTGTTGAAGGCGGGCCAGAAGGCGATGAACTGCCCGTTGTTAACCGCCGGCTTCGGCGGCACCGTCCATGTCGAGATCATCGGCCCCCACTGCTGGGTGGTGGATTTGTATTCGACGTACTCATTGTTGTTGCTGGTGGCTGTCGATTTCGCCCCGACGTTCGGCTTGGGGGCGCTCGCGGCCTGTTCGTCTTGTCGCAGGTGTGACACCTGGCGCACCACAAGTAGGCCAATAGCGAGCACGATCACGGCGATCAAGATGCGGACCCAGCGGTTCATCGGGGCGCGCGGGTTTGCAGTGGGTGTTGTGGACATGTCGCCCATTCTCTCAGCAGCCAACGCGCAACCGCAGCTTGGTTAGTGACCGCGATTAAGTAAGTCGCAACTGTGGGCGAAGCGGGGCAGTCTTATCCCTATGAAGCCGCCAACCCTCACCGATGGCATCGTCACCCTCCGTGCCCATCGCGAGAGCGACATTGCGGGCGTGGTGGAGCAAAGTAACGACCCGGAAAGCCAACGCTGGACGACTGTCCCGGTGGACTACACCCGCGAGGACGCCATCAGGTTCGTGCGCCACAACAACCCCGGTGGCTGGCTCACTGATGCGGAATGGGCCTTTTCCATTGAGTACGCCGGCGAATATTCGGGCACCCTCAGTTTGCGAAACCTCGGTGATGGTCGAGCCGAACTCGCCTACGGTAGCCACCCCCGCATTCGTGGCACCGGCGGCATGGAGCGCGCCTGCCGACTGCTCCTGACGTGGGGGTTTGAGCAACAGGGCGTCCGCCACGTTCACTGGACTGCCTACCGAGGCAACTTCGCCTCTCGCAAACTCGCGTGGAAATTGGGCTTCGACATCCTCCCTGGGCATCTGCGCCAGTCGCTGGTCCAACGTGGTCAGTTAGTTGATGCCTGGGTGGGGTCTCTGCTGCACACAGACGGGCGCCGCCCCGGCACTCCTTGGTACGACGCCCCAGTCTTTGAGACCGAACGCATTCGCCTGAGGCCGGTGCTCGAGACCGACCTGCCAGCGGCCCTAGAGGCTCTAAGCGACGGCGAAGTAGCTCGATGGATCGGCTCGATCCCGCACCCATTCAAACCTGAGCATTTCCTGGAATGGCAGCTTCACGGCGCGGAGGAAATGGCCCAAGGCCAAGCGGTGCGCTGGGCCATCACCGACATCGACTCCGACCAACTGATCGGAGTCATCAATATCTTCGAGATCGACCGGGCTACGGCCTCCGGCGAGGTCGGCTACTGGATCCACCCCGGCCGCAGCGGCCAAGGGTTGATGAGTCAGGCGCTAGGCCTAGTGATTGACCACGGCACGGGTGATTCATTGGGGTTGTCACGACTCATGGCGCATGTGGCACACGGCAACACCGCCTCAAACAATTTGCTTCAGCGACATGGGTTCACCCAGGTCGGGTCGCTCTCCCATGCGGTAGTCACTGGGACTGGACGGCGCGATGCCGCCATCTTTGAGCTCACCGACAGCCACAGCTTGGATTTACACGTAACCTGAGGCGGACACGATCACGGAGGTGGTTTCGCAATGTCAGGTTCCCGTTTCGGGGTTCTCCTCGTGGTGGCGGCGCTCAGCGCGGGTTGCGCCAGCACGCCGACACCGACGACCCCGACCCACGACGCGCAAGCGGAGTACTCCGTCGCCGCTAACCCCAACGCCAGCGCCCAAGACATTGCTAAGGCCGGCATCCCAGTTTCGATCGCCACCAGCCAAGACCGCACCCTCATCACCTACCGCGCCCGTTCCGATGACGACGAAGGCCCCCAAATTGGCGCCTGGGTGCTGGCCGATGCAGACCTCAAGACGATCGCGAGCGGAACCTTCAAACAAGTCACTGAGATGGGTTCGGGTGTTTTCCCAACCGGGCTCGCTGATGGCTTCTTGTTGCAGACCTACACCTCGCCGTACCTCGTGCGCGTCGACCTCGACGGCGATGTTCACCAGGTGCCCCAGGGCAAGACGCTTTCCTCCACCAAGGCAGGCGACCTGCTGATGGAGATACCCGACGGCTTCCTCGTCTATCGCGATTCCAAGGCCTATCCCCTGCCCAAGCTTCGCTCTGCCGAGCCCCCGGTCCTCGCTCCCGATGGCAGCATCTGGCAGTTGGTGGCCACCAGCGAAGGCAAGGCCGTCATCAAGCACTCCACGGGGAACTTGAAGCGCTGGAAGCTTGAAACCGTCAAACTCCCCGGCAAGACCTTGGCTCTCCGCACACTCACCGCCTCAGCCGACGGATCCATCCGCATGCTTTCGGGCGAGATCGGCGAGTACGACACCCCACAGATGATTTGGTCACGCGAAACGCGCCCTGGCGGCACCTGGCACAGCACACCCCTCTCGATCACCTCCAAGCCTTCGCTGAGCAACGAGGTGGTCCTGATCCACGACACCCTGGGCGTGCTGGTTGACGAACGCGACCTGTGGCTACTTGCCGAATCAGAGTTCACTCGCCTTCACCTGCCAACCGATTCGTCCCAAGCCCGGGTGTTCCTCAGCGGCGATCAGGTCTACTGCCTTGACCAGCTCACTGCCCAGCTCTGGCGCGCTGACGGCCTCACCGGCAAATGGACCGAGCTCGCTGTGA
>CALMMO010000407.1 GCA_937868455.1 uncultured Marmoricola sp. | reverse complement strand
CTCTTTCGTTTTGGGCATGGAAAAAACCCACCCACTTCACCCAACCGTTTGTCACTTAACCTGGGATTTCGGCACCCAGAGGGTTCACCACACGTTGCGCGGACGAAACTGGATGGAGATGCGTGGCCCAACTGGCCGCGAGGTCTTAGGAACACAGTGCTCCCAGGTGCGCTGACACGAGCCGCCCATGACGACGAGGTCGCCGTGGCCTAGGGAGAGTTCTAGGGCGATGGGCCCACCGCGTGGGCGCAGTTGGAGCTTGCGGGGGGAACCGAACGAGACGATGGCGACCATGGTGTCGTGGGTGCGACTTCTGCCCAGGTTGTCTCCGTGCCAGGCGACTGAGTCGCGGCCATCTCGGTAGTAGCAGCAACCGGCGGTCATGAACGGTTCACCGAGTTCGGGCTCGTAGTGGGCGCTCAGTGAATCTCGAGCCGAGGTGAGAATCGGATCGGGCAGTTCGGCGCCGATGCCGTATGTGTGCACGAGTCGGGGTACGTCGACCATCGCGTCGTACATCTGCCGCTGCTCAGCACGCCAAGGTACGACGCGCAGCAGCGACTCAAAGACGGCATCAGCACCCGTGACCCAACCGGGAAGCACGTCAACCCAAGCGTCATGACTCAACTCGGTGCGGGCTAACGAGCCGAGCGAGCCGAGACCTGTTGCGGCATCAAAGAGTGAGGCTTGGAACTGGACTGCCATGGGAGCAGGCTACACAGTGCATCGAACAAGTGTGCGATTTAGGCGGCGACTTTGAGGCCGTTTGCTTGCGGGGTGAGCTGCTGTTCAAGGCGACCGAGAGCAAAGACCACGAGCAGGGCACAACCGACGAGCAAGGAGACGATGTAGAGCCAACTCATGTCGCGATCGATGAGCCAACCGGCCGAAATCGGTGCGAGCACGCTGGCGAGGTTGAACGCAGCGGAGCAGATGCCGTTGTAGCGTCCGCGCAGATGATCTGGCGCCATGCCGTTGACCATCGCGGGCAAGCTGGGTTGCATCAGGGTTTCGCCGAGGGCAAAGACGCCCATGAACGCCGCGACCAGCATGGTGGCCCCCAGCGTTGCTGGCACCAAGGCGCTGCTGGCTAGCAGCAGCCACGACACGGCCCAGATCACGCTCATGACCGCGACGAGGCGGGTGCGGCGGATACCTTCGATGCGTTGCAGGACCACAAGTTGAAGCAACACGATGGCGCCCGTGTTGACGGCGAAAGCGATGCCAAGTCCTTGGGTGGACACGCCTCCCATGAGTCGCGCGTAGGCCGCGGCGCCGCTGTTGATTTGCCCGTAACCCACAAATGCGACCAGGAAGTTCACCACGATGAGCGCTGGGACACCGGGGCGTTTCGCTACGGCTAAGTAGCTGATCTTGCCGGGGTCGACGTGGTGCGCGTGTTCGACACGGTTACCCACATGTCGCAACGGCACGAGCAGGAGAAACAGTGCCGGGAGGTATGACGCCGACTCCCATAGGTACATGATCTGGAACGTCACTGGCCGCGAAACATCGGCCATGAAGCCGCCCAGGACACCGCCGATGCCGATGCCCAGGTTGAGTAGCGCGAAGTTGAGGCCGAAGTATCTCTGTCGTAAGTGTTCGGGCACCACCGCCGTGACGAATGATTGCGAGGCTGGCCAGGTGACTCCAAAAGAGACACCAACTAAGCCGAGCCCGAGCACGGCCAAGGGGATGGTGGTCGCAAACGCCATGATCGCTTGGCCAACTGCCGTGGTTGCTACTGCTGCGGCGAATACTCGGCGTGGGCCGAAGGTGTCGATTGCCGCACCGCCGGGCACCGTGCCGATCAGTCCACCCATAGAAAGCCAACCCAGTAGGAGGCCGACCACGTCAACTGAGAAGCCGCGCACTTCGTGGAGGTAGATCACCCAAAACGGGAGGACGAGACCGGTGCCGATGAACTGGAAGGCAACCACGCTGAGCAGAAGTCGCCCCTCGCGTGGAAGTTCTTTCCAGAAAGCGAGGAGTGACGTTTTGGGGGGTTGGGGTGGCACTCGTGCAGGATGCCATGTGCAGCCCCTGGGTTTCGCTGCATTTTCGTCGACGAGGCCACGCAAGCCCGTTCACCGCCCGACAGGTGTGACGGAAAAGTTAGCTGTGTGCCCCAGAATTTTCCTGACACGACTGGACAAACCAGACTCCGCGTTGTCAAATACCAAAAGCAAACGTGAGGGGGATTCACGTCTGCGGTACCTGTGTCTGGGAAGGGCGCTACTCAATGACTGCAACTGCAAAACGACTTCTTGCTGTGTTCTTGACGACCCTAGGGCTGTTCTCGCTCACCACGATGAGCGCGGGTCCCGCAGTAGCACTTTCGGGCAGTTACATGCCCGGCTACTTCTTGGTGGTGGGTGACGGGAACGCCAAGGGTTACGACCCGCTGCAGACCGATGACACCTACAGCTACGCACGCAAGGTTTTCGCCAAGATTAAGGCCGTACAGCCCAACGTCCAGATGGTGAACCTGGCCTGCAAGGGCGAGACCACAACGACGTATCTCTACGGCGGCAAGTGCAACTACTCCGCAGGTTCGCAGTACCGCCAGGTGGCTCAGTTCTTGAGCAGTCACTGGGGCCAGGTGCGCTTCATTTCGCTCAACATCGGTGGATGGGATGTCTACCAGTGCATCAGCATGAAGAACCAGACCCAAGACATCGGCTGCGTCGTCGGTGGCATTGCTGCGGTGGGCGCCAACATGGGCATCATCGTCGGCGGGCTTCGCCTGGGAGCGCTCACCTCGCGCATCGTGGTCAACACGGCGTACGACGCTTACACCTTGGCACTCCTGCTCGGCACCAAAGAAGGTAACGACCAGGCATCACAGGCACTGACCATGTTCCAGACGGTGAACCTCTCGATCAAGGCGGCGGCAGCACTCAACGGCGCCCGCGTGGCTGACATGTTTGCGGCCATGGGTGCCGGAGACACGACACCCGTGGTCACCCCGATGGGAACCTTCCCGCGCGCAGTGGTCAACCTGTGCACCCGCACGCACGCCTGCAACTTGGCGATTGACGACGTGCACTTCCAAGACAACGGGGGCGTCGTTCAAGCCAACCTCATCGTCGCCCAGCTGTAACGCATCCTGCTGTAACGCTTCGCGAATGGTGGGCGGTCCGCTTCGGCGGGCCGCCCATTCGTGTTTAGTGCCCCGTCACATGTGTGCAGACAGCTATTTTGCCCGCAGACGACCGACATAAACGGCAGGGACCCAATGCGGTGGCTAGGTGGTGACACCACGACAAAGCTGACATATTGTCGAGACAAATGAGATTCCTATCATCGCGTTTGGCGCGCGCTCTCTGCGGCCTGTTTGTCTTCTACACCCTGGTTTCAAACGCGGGCCCAGCCATTGCTCACGATCAGGGGAATGGGCCGCAAGCAACCCCTTCGCAAAACGACTTGATGCCGCCAGCTCGACTTGGCGCAGTGGAGTGGACGCCGCAAGAGTTGGCATGCCAAGGCGCTGTGGTCGTGACAGGGCATCGTGGCGGCCTAGGGCTGGGGACTCACCAGTTTGATGGGCGGCGCTACACCGAAAACACGATTGCCGCTTTCAGTTACGCACTGGGGACCCTGGGCGCGTGTGCGGTTGAAACCGATGTACGCCGCACATGTGACCACGTGCTGGTGCTCAATCACGACGCGGGTTGGTGGCGTACGACGAATGCAGTGGGAAGGGTTGGCCGTAAGTGCTTCCCCTATGTTGCTCGCCACCACGCCAACAGTGGCGATCCGATTGCTACCTATCGCGCGATGCTCGAAGCGATGACCAACGACCCATCCTGCTACCGCCAAGTCGAGCTGAAATCGGTACTAGCGACATCGGATCTTCAACAGCTCCTGGACCTAGATGCAAGCCTTGTTAAGGACCCCTCGTGCGTTCTTTTCACATCGATGGAATTGAATCGGCTCAAAGCACTCGACGACTTGAGCAGCCAAGTCGCCACCGGGTTCATTGCGCCGACTAACCAGTTGCCTGATCTCGATTCGATTCCAGCTTTTGTGGACCTAGTGATGGTGTCTTCATCGGCAGTGAATAATGACTTCGTCCTCCGCGCGCATGCGCGCGGACTATTTGTCTCGGCTCGCGACGTCAACACTGTGGAGACGTTCAACACCATGAGAACTTTGGGGGTAGACCGCGTGGTCACCGATTCAGTCGCGGCGGTTGCGCCAGCCATGTCCGGGACCGTAGGCCAATGAGAACGCGGTCCTCTCGCATCGTTTTACTTGTGGCGCTTGTGAGCGCCATGGGTTTGGGCTCTCTGCCCGCGACCGGGGCCGTGCCCGCAGCCACGTCAGTTCGCAGCGCTGTTGGTGACCCGCCCCCCGACAACTATGTGCCGCAAATGGGGTTGCTCTTCAATCACCCATATCGTTCTGACCGTGGACAGATCGTTCGTCACGTCCAGCGAATGATCAATAGCACAGAAGCGGGGCACTCGATCAAGATCGCCGCCTTCGGCATCAACCACTTGGGCGCTGTCAACTCGCTGATTGCCGCTAAGAACCGTGGCGTGAGTGTCAAGGTGATTGGCGATGCCCACTTGGTCAACCCGCGACACCACTTGTACTCGCCGCTGTTCGTGCGGCTGCGCCGTGCGTTGGGCAGCAACAAGTCCGCCTCGAGTTTTGCGATGGTCTGTTCTCGCTCTTGCAGGGGCTACGGAGGCAACTTCCACCAGAAGTTCTTCATGTTTGATCAGGTTTCTGGAGTCCCGTGGATCGTGACTCAAGCATCTGGAAACCTCACCCAAATGGCGATTAGTGGGCAGTGGAACCATGCAAAAACCGTTTCTGATGAGACTACTTATGAGCAGTACTCGGCTTTGTTCGACGAGTTGGTGCTAGACCGACCCTCGCCCACACTTCCCATGCGTTTCACCAACTCGGTTCTTGGAGACGCTGTTGTGTTCCCGTTCCCGGGCATGGGCATCAGCACCGATCCAGTTGGCAACGCGCTCCAGCGCGTGCAGTGCAAGGTCTCGCAGCCAGATGGCAGTTTTGTGCGCACCAAGATTCGTATCGGGATGTATGCCTGGTTTGGCCGGAGAGGCGAGCGGCTCGGTCGCCAGGTCCGGGGTTTGTGGAATGACGGGTGCGATGTTGCCATCGAACTAGCGGTCACCTCGAAGACAATGAAATACATCTTGCGTTCGCGAGCTGGTCGGGGAGCGATTCCTGCCAAGCTAGTGGCCACCTATGACCGAACTGGCGCAATCGCCAACTATGACCACTCCAAATACATCACGATCCAAGGTGGGTACGACGGCGACTCGAACGCCTCAATCGTGATCGCTGGCACGTGCAACTTCACCGACTTGGGCACCTTCTCAGATGAGTTCACGTCGATCTACAGCAGTGCAGACGATGTGGTCGCCTTCAATGATGACTTTGACCAGGTGTGGCGTGAACGTCAGGCGCGGGCATGGCGGCAGACCTACGCACCCAATGCATTTCTCCGCCTCAGCAGCGTTGATCCGAAGCTCGGGTCGGGTAAATGGAAGAGCGCCGACCAAGACTAGAGGTCTGTCGGGAGTCGAAGGTTAGTGACGAAATGTCGGAAAGGTCGTGCGACAATGACCAAACGTCGGCACGATTTGGGGGCGAATAATGAGTAATCGTTTGGTACCTGCAATGCGAGCAGCGACCGTGCTCGTGCTCGGACTGGTTGTTGCCGTGGGCGGTTCTTTGCCCGCATCTGCCTCAAGAGCCTCTTCGGCAGGGGTCTTTGCTGCGGACCCGACTCCGCCCGACAATTATGTGCCGGCCGAAGGATTGCTGTTCAACCACCCATTCCGTTCCGACCGCGGTCAGATCCTGCGCCATGCGATGCGTCTCATTCGCAGCACGGCAGGCGGTGAGTCGATCAAGATTGCGGCCTTCGGCATTAGCCACAACGGCATCGTCGACGCGCTCATTGCCGCGAGAGATCGTGGCGTGAGTGTGCAAGTCATTGGTGACGCTCACTTGGTGAACCGCAAGGACTCGCTTTACTCACCTTCGTTCGTGCGGTTGCGCAAAGTCATCGGTAACGACCACTCCAGCCCTAACTGGGTGATGGTGTGTGACAAGTCGTGCCGCGGGTTTGGCGGCAACATGCACGCGAAGTATTTCCTCTTTAGCAATGTCACAGGCGTGCGCAACGTCGTGGTCACCTCATCGGGCAACTTGACGAACTTTGCGGTCGCCGGTCAGTGGAACCACGCAAAGACCGTGATCGATGGGGCGACCTATAACCGGTTCGTGGGCATTTTCAACGAGATGGGTCTCGACGTACCTGCAGCTGCATTGCCTATGAACTTCTTTGAAGCCCCGATGGGCGACCACTGGATCTTCCCCTGGCCAGCGATGTCGATAGCGACCGACCCGCAATACCTGGCGATGGAAAAGATCGACTGCCTGGTCTTGGGGCCGGACGAGTCGGCTAAGCGCACCAAGGTTCGCTACGGCATGTATGCCTGGTTCGGCGCCGTACGCGGCGAATATCTCGCTCGGCAGGCCAAGAAGCTGTGGAACGAAGGTTGCGATGTGGCAGTCGAGCTCTCGGTGAGCTCAAAGCAGGTCAAGAGCATCTTGCGTTCCCGAAGCGGTCGAGGACCAGTGCCAGTCAAGCGTGTTGGCACCTACGATGCCGCTGGCAACATCAAGGCTTACAACCACGCCAAGTGGACCACGATTATCGGTGGGTACGACGGCAACCCCAACGCCTCGATTGTGATTGCAGGCACCTGCAACTTCACGGGACTTGGTAACTACTCCGATGAGTTCACTGGCATCTACTCCAGCGTTGCCGATGCCTTGGCCTATAACCGTGACTTTGACCAGATTTGGCGCGAGCGCCAAGCAGCCACCTGGAACCGCACCTACGCCCCCGGCTATGCACGCACTGTCGACTCACCAGACCCGGTCTTGGGCAAGGGCAAGCTCGCTCGCGCAGAGACCGACTGATCTCTCTGCGTGTGCGAGCTGCGTCCTCGAAACCACTCCTGGGCAATTGAGACACTGATGCCACAAAGATTTCTTGCAGCATGTGCGGTCGTGCTCAGCGTCTTGATCGCAGCTCCATCCAATTCGGCTGTCCCGCGGATCGAGTCTGCGGTGCGCCCCTTGATCGCCGGTCACCGGGGCGCATCGGGGTTGTTCCCCGAGCACACGCTGGCGGCCTACCAGGCAGCGCTGGCCGATGGCGCTGAAATGGTCGAGACCGATCTGGTGATGACTCGTGACGGCGTGCTCATTTGTCGACACGAAGACCGACTCGAGCTCACCACTGATGTTGCCGACCATCCAGAGTTCGCCGATCGACTCACGACCAAACTCGTCGGCTCATCCGAGGTGACAGGCTGGTTTGCTGAAGATTTCACCTGGGCCGAAATCCAGACCCTGCGTGCCATCGAACGCAATCCGGATCTGCGACCCCAATCGGCGTCGTACGACACAGATTTCAAGGTGGCCTCGTTTGCTCAGTTGCTCTCACTAGTCCACCAGCTATCCGTGCAGCGCAAGATATGGGTCCTCCCCGAGATCAAGCTGCCGACGTACCTCCACTCTGTAGGACTCAATCCAGAATCTGCTTTGGCTGACGAGCTGCGCGCAGCTGGGCTCGTTAATGCTTCCTCGCCCGTCATCGTGCAGAACTACTATCCATCCTCGTTGCGCGCACTTCGGGCTTTGTTGCCCGTGCGAATAGCGCCCATTTTGACTCGCAGTGCGCAGACCACGCGGCGATCGTTGCGTCGTGCTGGGCGCACCTACGACGCGGTGTTCCTGAAGGCTTCTTTGGTCATTCCAACCGACTCCCTGGGCAACGTGATGGCCCCGACGCCCGCGGTGCGTCGGGCACATCGATTCGGCCTTGATGTGTTCGTGTGGACGTTGAGCCGGGAGAACGCACACCTACCTGTGCAGTTCCGGGTTGGCGCCGACCCTGCGGCCGCCGGTGACCTGGCTGGTTACAGCACCCTGTTCATGGTCGCTGGGGTGGACGGCATCCTCACCGACAACCCCGAAGTCGTGGTTCCCGCACGAGATGCGCATCTCGATAACTAGGGACTTCCCGTAGAGACCAGAGGGTGGTCCCTGATGCCATCACTTTGTCGGTATCTGTAGTTTCAACGCTATGAGTGTTGCTGCAGCGCGTGTCATCAATTTGATCAAGACCTACGGGATGGGCGATGCCAAAGTCCGTGCGTTAGCTGGCGTCACAGTTGACCTCATGCAGGGTGAATTCACCGCGATCATGGGCCCATCTGGCTCGGGCAAGTCAACACTCATGCACTGCTGTGCGGCGCTCGATCGCCCTAGCAAGGGGCAGGTGCTCATCGGCGATCAAAACCTTGCCAAACTCAAAGACAAGGCGCTGACAACTCTGCGTCGAGATCGCATCGGGTTTGTCTTCCAAAGTTTCAACTTGGTGCCTACGTTGACTGCTGAAGAGAACATCTTGTTGCCGCTGCGCATTGCCCGTCGCAAGCCCGATGCTCAGTGGTACTCCAACGTGATCGATGCCGTTGGGATCCGTGATCGCCTCACCCACCGGCCAAACGAACTGTCCGGCGGCCAGCAACAGCGAGTTGCAGTCGCGCGGGCGCTAGCCTCTAAACCTGCGATCGTCTTTGCTGATGAGCCGACCGGCAATCTTGATTCGGTCTCTGGTGCTGAAGTCTTGGGTTTGCTGCGCAAGACGGTCGATGATTTTGGGCAGACCATCGTGATGGTGACCCACGACCCGGTCGCCGCCTCCTACACCGACCGCGTGATCTTCTTGGCCGACGGATTAGTGGTTGATGAATTGCGCAATCCGACCCGCGAAGCAGTGCTCGAGCGCATGACCGAGAAGGCGCACTGATGCTTCGCGCCGCATGGAAGTCCCTCCTCGGGCGCAAGATGCGCCTAGTCATGAGTCTGTTCGCCATCACCATCGGTGTTGGGTTTGTGGTGGGCAGTTACGTCTTCAGCGACACCCTGAACAAATCGTTCACTGGAATCTTCAACAACTCGGTGCCCGATGTTTCAGTGAGGTACGGCAAGGATGACGACCGGGTTAGGCGCCAGAAGGCAGTTCCCCAGTCGTTGGTCGACACACTGAGCAAACTCCCAGGGGCCGCCACAGTGCATGGCCGAGTGCGCGGTGGCGGCGTCGTACTCCTTGATCGTGACAACAAAGTGGTCGGCTCGATGGGCCCGCCGACCTTTGCGTTCAACGACGTTAACGCTCCCGCTGCGCGCGGAGTGCGAGGTGTCGAACTGTTGGCGGGATCGCATCCGCGCGGCAAGCACGAGATCATCCTCGACCAAGACAGTGCTGCTCGCGCTGGCTATTACATCGGAGATCAGGTGCACCTGGTGATCCCAGGGTCGGCCAAGGTCGCCACTGCCGAACTCGTGGGACTCTCTGGGGTGCGTGAGGGCTCACTCAACGGGGCGACCATCATCATGTGGGACACCAAGTCCATGCAGAGGTTGTTCCATGACGGCAAGCAGGTCTATGACTCTGTGTGGCTATCAACGGCGCCTGGGGTGACGCAAGGTGAATTGAAGGCTGAAGTTGAGAAGGTGCTGCCGGTCGGCTATTCGGCCAAGACCGGCGATGCGGCCGCTAAAGAGGCCGCGACGGCATTGCAAGAGGTGTTGAAGTTCATCACCACGTTCTTGCTGGTGGTCGCTGGGATCGCGTTGGTGGTCGGTTCCTTCTTGATCATCAACACCTTCTCGATCCTGGTCGCACAGCGAAGTCGCGAGTTGGCGCTCCTACGGGCGCTAGGCGCTTCGAAACGCCAAGTGACAACCTCGGTTTTGATTGAGGCATTTGTCGTCGGCTTGGTGGGCAGCACCTTGGGTTCGGGGTTCGGGCTAGTGGTCGCCTGGGCGATTCGCACTGGCGCAAAGGCGATGTCTGGTCTCGATATCGGGGCCACTGACTTCGTGCTGGAGCCGCGCACCTTCCTGATCGCTTACGCCGTTGGGTTGCTGGTCACGATGACGGCTGCGTGGTTGCCGGCCCGTCGCTCCGCCAAAATTGCCCCGGTGCAGGCGCTGCGTGACGACGTGGCATTGCCATCAAGCTCGTTGCGCCTGCGTCTATTGGGCGGGGTGCTCTTAGGACTTGTTGCAGCAGGGTTGATCTGGGCAGGTCTGACTCAAGATGTGCCGAAAGCTGCGTTATGGGTGGGCGGCGGCGTTCTAGCCGCGCTCATGGCTGCCGCTTTGGCTAGCCCGGTGATCGCTCAGCCCTTCCTTGCCCTCACGGCCACCCTCTATCGAGTCACGCTAGGCGAAGTGGGCCGCATCGCCGGGCAGAACTCTCTGCGCAATCCTCGCCGTACTGCGGCAACTGCGTCAGCACTCATGATCGGCCTGTCGTTGGTGACCACGATGTCGATCATTGGATCTTCGGCCTCCGCGAGTGTTGATGCCACGGTCGCAGACTCGTTTCGCTCGGACCTCGTCATCACGGATGTGACCGGCCGGGGCTTCTCGCCACGCATCGCCAAGAAAGTGAGTGCCGTTGACGGAGTCGCTGACGTCGTCTCGAGTCGCTTTGGCGTCGCGCAACTGGGTAAAGATCGTGAGTTCATCGCTGGTGTAGATCCAGCCAATCTTGGGAAGTCCTTCAAGATCGACGTCGATAAGGGCAGCCCCACATGGGCTAAGAACCACTGCGTGTTGAACAAAGACACAGCCAAGGCCAATGATCTGGCGGTCGGGGACACAGTCCAGTTCCGTACGCCGTCGGGTCGGCGCGCATACGTTGTTGATGCGACCTACACCGCAAATGCCACCTTGTGGTCGACCTGCCTGCTGTCCTTGGAAACCTTTGAGGCCGCGGGCTACGACAAGCTTGACTCAGCGTTGTTTTTGACCCTCGACCCGAGCTCTGAGCGACGGGTCGTCAAGGACGCTGTTGCCAAGAAGATCTCCTCACTCCCGACCGTCAGTGTGTTGGACCAAGCTGGGTTCGCCGCCAAACAGCGCGCACCCATCGACCAGATGGTCTCGATGATCAACATGCTGCTCGGCTTGGCTTTGGTGATTGCGGTGCTGGGGATCGTCAACACCTTGGGGCTCTCGGTGATCGAGCGCACCAGGGAGATTGGATTGCTGCGCGCCATCGGACTCAACCGCCCGCAGTTGCGTCGCATGATCGGGTTAGAAGCGATTGTGATCGCGGTGCTCGGAGCTTTGCTCGGCGTGGGCATGGGCGTTGTCTTCGGGTGGGCGATTGTGACCTCACTCAAAGATCAAGGCCTGACCTTGCTCAGTGTGCCGACCTCCACATTGGGTTGGTTCGTCGTGGGGGCCGCAATTATTGGTGTGCTGGCTGCATTGCTGCCGGCCTACCGCGCAAGCCGCATCGACGTGCTGAAGGCGATCGCGACTGAGTGAGTCTGGACTAGACCATAATGGCGGGTTAGCCTGGCCGGGCAAGCTTTCCAATTCGGGGGGTGTTCGGATTGCCTCAGTCATCCGAGGCGCGCCTCAAACATGTGCGTGTGCGCGAGTACGTCCGCCAGTTCGTCCTCGACTCAGAGCCGGGCGACCCCGCACCATCTGAGCGCGATTTGGTGCAGCAATTCGGTGTTGCGCGGATGACAGTGCGCCACGCACTGGATGCCTTGGTGGGGCAAGGTCTTCTCGAGCGCATCCCTGGTCGAGGCACCTTTGTTGCGAAACCTCACGTCGATATGCAGGCACGGCTTTCGTCTTACACCGAGGAGATGGAGCGCAGATCAAAGAGTCCGGCTTCGCGCACGTTGTTGCTGCGTGAGGAGAAGGCTGGCCCCGGTGTTGCCAGGGCGCTTGAGATCGACGAAGGACACCCTGTCATCCACTGGCAACGCCTACGGCTTGCTGATGGTGAACCAACGTGCCTCAGTGATGTGTACCTCTCCTCGGAGATTTTTGCGTCGTTTATGGACAGTGAGCCGCCCGAGAGTCTGTACGCATGGTTCGAGTCCATCGACATGGCACCCAACTGGGGTGAGGATGCGGTGCAAGCAGGCAGTGCTTCCGAACTTGAAGCCGACCAGCTTGGGATCTCCGTGGGTGCGCCTGTGCTGCGAGTGAGCCGAAGAACGTTCTCGCGCGAAACCGCCTGCGAGGTCTCGCGCAACACCTACCGCGCGGACCGCTTCACCCTCTGGGTTCCAGTTTCGCGCACGGATTAGCCGCGCTTCGCGCGGGTGTCGAAATCCTGCAGACCCCGAAGGGGCTACTTTGACTTCACTCGATCCAGTCCAGGGCGTTCCCAGCCGGGCTGGGGGGAGCGGTTGCCTAGGCCAGTGCGCACGTGATCAGCACGGGAGCGGTAGACGATGTAGGGGCGGGTCAGGTAGCCCAACGGTGCCGAAAACACGTGCACGAGACGCGTGAATGGCCATAGCGCAAAGAGCAAGAACGCCACGATGGCATGGATCTTGAAACCAACCGGAACTCCGGCCATCAGTGAGGCGTCGGGCATGCCGTAAAAGATGCCGCGGAACCAGGGTGAGACGGTGGTGCGGTAGTTGAACTCGGGGTCGAGAACGCCGCTGGCGAGGGTGTTCCACATGCCGAGGGCGATCACAGTGCCGAGCATCAGGTACATCACCTTGTCCATCACCGTGGTGGCGCGAAACACTGGTGAGACGGTACGGCGGCGATAGACCAGCATCACCAAACCCGTGACAGCCATCAAGCCGGCGATGATCCCGCCAGTGATCGCAAAGAGGTGATAGGTGTGCTCACTGAGCCCCGCCCAGTCGGTCCAACTCTCGGGGATGATGAGGCCGATGACGTGGCCGCCGACAACTCCGAGCATGCCGAAGTGGAAGAGCGGGGATCCCCACTTGAGCAGGTTGTCTTCGTAGAGTTGTGAGGAGCGGGTGGTCCAGCCGAACTTGTCGTACTTGTAGCGCCACCAGTGGCCCACGACGAAGATCGCCAGGCAGACGTAGGGCAAGATCACGAACGCGAGGGTGTTCATCGGAGTTCTCCCACGGGGATATCGGCGCCGAGGAACGTCGGCGCAGGAGTGGTCTGTGAGTGATAGTCGATGAGGCGAGGGTCGTAGGGCGACAACTCCTCATCGAGGCCGACCGTTTCGCCAGGGGGGCCTTGTTCGACGAGTCGGAGCAAGACCTCCTCATCAGATCCAGCCAGCGCAGGCATCGTGGCTCGCACGGCTCCGACGACACCGGCCCACGGTGAGGTGGTGAGTCCTGGGGTGCTGGGGCGGTGCTGGTTGAGTGCGCGAAAGAGGAGTTCGAGTGAGACTCGGTACTGGCATAGCAGTCGCCAAGCGATCTCGAAGCCTCCGGGTACTGCGGCCAGTTGGAGCACAGCCGCCACGTGGTCGGGCAGTTCGCCGCTGGTTTCATCGAACTCAACTCCCGCTTCGCGGAAGGCTTGTTTGAACCTCACCAGTTCGACACCACGTCGGCGAGTGTCGCCGCAGGTCGCATAGGTCAGGTACGGCGCGCAACGCCGAGTGAGGTCGAACGTGTCGACGAACTCGCGTTGAAGTGGGGCCAAACCAACCTGGTCGAGGACGTCGAGGTAGCCGATCAGCGGGTCCCGCATCTCAGGGGGCAACTGGGCCAGCGCTGAGCGGTAGGAACTGGAGCCTTCAAGCAACCGATCGTCGGGGTGGTCAAGGAAGGCAGAGGCGACAGCCCAGACCACCCTCGTCGTGTCGACGCCATGAGGTGGTTGGTTGCGAGAGGCGCGCCGGCCCTTCGTCAGTAAGGCGTCGAGGATCACTTGTCGTCACCTTGCTGAGCCACGATCCGTTGCCGCAGGTCTTGCACCGCGATGCTCACTTGATGCCCTGAG
>CALMMO010000406.1 GCA_937868455.1 uncultured Marmoricola sp. | reverse complement strand
CCTAGGGTGCCGCCGAGCAGGAACCCCAAGATGACCACCGTGATCTCAAGCCCGGTGCGGACCTTGAACAGTGACCAACCATGGCGCCGGTGCAAACCGGTCATGAGACCGTCGCGAGGTCCAGGTCCAAACTGCGAGCCGATGTAACTGGCCGTGGCAATGCCGTTGAGGAAAACCCCACCCACGAGCAAGGTAACCCGCAGCCACAACGAGGTCGGAGTGTCCAGGAAGCTCAACGTCCAGTCGGCCGCAATGCCGATGAGGAACGTGTTGAGCACGGTGCCAAGCCCAGGGATTTCGCGAATCGGGATCCACAAGAGCAACACAGCGACGCTCACCACGATCAACACCTGGCCGAAGGTGAGCGGCAGGTGGTGAGCCAACCCTTGGTGCAGCACATCCCAGGGGGCGTTGCCCAGCGCCGCCCGTACGATCATGGCCAGCGAAACGCCGTAAAGCCATAGGCCGAAAAGCAGTTGCGGCAACCGGCGACCCAGTCGTCCGGCACGCAACTGTGCAATTGGGCCCAGGCGTGCCAATGAACGTCGGGCAACTGCTGGAGAACTCATGGGCCACATCATCCTTCAGATCCGCCGGCGCAACGCACGCAGGCGTCCGAAGTGGACGTGGTTTAGTGCTCGCTTAGGTCCACGCCGCGCACTGACTCTGCACTGATCGCCGACTTGATTTGAGCCAGCACCTCCGCAGGCACGGCAGAGTCCACGCTGAGCGCCACCAGAGCCTGGCCGCCCTTTTGATCACGAGAGACCTGCATGCCGGCGATGTTCACTGCCGCGCTGCCCAGGATCTGACCGAGCACACCCACGATGCCGGGGCGGTCGACGTACTTAAAGAAAGCTAGGTGGTTAGTGGGCTCAACATCGATCAGGTAGCCGTTGACTTCGACCAGGCGCTCACGCTGGACGATGCCAACCAACGTGCCTGAGACGGAGATTTGAGCGCCGTCGGCCAACGTCCCACGCAAGGTGATCAAGTTGCGGTGGTCGGGGCTCTCTGAGTCGGTGACAAGGCGTACGGCGAGGCCACGCTCGGCGGCCAGCAGTGGCGCGTTCACGTAGGACACCGGGTCTTCGACAATGTCGGTGAAGACGCCCTTGAGGGCGGCGAGTTCCAACACCTTGACGTCGTACTCACTGATCTCGCCGCGCACCTCGACATCAAGGCTTTGGGCAACTTCTGCAGCCAGCGAGGTGAAGATTCGCCCCAGCTTTTCGGTCAAGCCGATGCCGGGCCGGACTGCCTCAGCGATCACCCCGCCCTGCACGTTGACTGCATCGGGGACCAACTCACCATCGAGCGCAAGTCGCACCGACTTGGCTACGGCGATGCCAGCCTTTTCTTGAGCCTCATCGGTGGAGGCACCCAAGTGCGGGGTAGCAACGACGTTTTCAAGTTCGAAAAGCGGGCTATCGGTGCAAGGCTCCTTGTCGAACACATCAAGGCCGGCCGCAGCGATCTGCCCGGTCTTCAGCGC
>CALMMO010000405.1 GCA_937868455.1 uncultured Marmoricola sp. | reverse complement strand
CGCTGTCACCGAACTCTGCACACTGTTTGACACCTACGTGCTTTCCACGGTGCCGTGGGGCAACAAGACGGGCGCGAGCCAAAAGATTGAATGGATCCAGCGACACTTTGGCCATCAGCGTGGCACCTCGTTGTGGAAGCGAGTGATTCTCACTCATCACAAACACCTCAACCGCGGCGACTATCTCATTGACGACCGGCCCAATAACGGCGCAGCCGAGTTTCCCTTGCACAACCCAGGTGCGCAGTGGCTGAACTTCGGTAGCGAGCAGTTCCCCGACTGGGAGTCTGTGTTGGCCTACTTGCGTCCCCAAGCAACCTGAACCAATCGCAATGACAGCGCTGGCTGAGGCCGGGCGCTTTGCCCGACTAACCGAGGAAGCTTGTCGGTGATGGAGACGAGTTGACCAATAGGGTGAGCAAATCTCAGGAGGTGGGATGGAAACCAACGTTAAGAGCCCGCAGGCGATCTTTGCGCTGCCCCAACAGATGATCGTTCCGATCTATCAGCGGCACTACGTCTGGGAAGAGGAGCACCAATGGGAGCCTCTGTGGCAAGACATCCTCCGGGTTTGCGAACTCCGGCTCTCTGGGCAGGCGACCATCACTCACTTTCTGGGCGCGGTCGTCATTCAGAGTCAGCAGACGTCCGTCGGTGCGCTGCAACAGCATGAGGTGATCGATGGGCAGCAGCGGCTCACAACGCTTCAATTGCTTATGGATGCTGCCACGGCGGCGCTTGACGAGGCGGATGAGGAGCGGCTTGCACGTCGACTGGAGTCGCTGACCCACAACGCGGAGCACTTCGTGCAACCAGGCGAGTCTCCACTCAAATTGCGGCATTCCAACTCTGATCGAGACAGCTTTGATGCGGTGATGACGGCGCCGGTGCCCATCGACTATGACTCCTTGCCCGGGCACCGGCCCAAGGCGGCGCACAAATTCTTCGCCGATCGGGTCAGGGGTTGGTTGGGCGATCCAGAGGAGTCCCAGTTCAAGGATCGTGCCGAAACCCTGGTTGCCGTGCTGGAGTCAGGCCTCCAGCTTGTTGTGATCGGTTTGGAGGTGCATGAGAACTCCCAGGCGATCTTCGAGACGCTCAATGCGCGCGGCACGCCGCTGACATCGGCTGACCTGATCAAGAATTTCATCTTCCAGCGTCTAGCCGCCGAA
>CALMMO010000404.1 GCA_937868455.1 uncultured Marmoricola sp. | reverse complement strand
GCCGCTTCCACAAGTGTACGGGATCGGGAAGCGGCAAGCGGTAGATCCCGTCGAAGCAGGGCCGGAAGAGTTTCGCATCTGCCACCTCGGTCGCCTCAACGAGTTCCTCAAGGGTGATGAAGCCCAGGCTGTCGGCACCGATCGAGGAACAAATCTCATTGACCGTCAGGCCGTTGGCAATCAACTCGGCCTTCGTCGCGAAGTCGATGCCGTAGAAGCATGGCCATTTGACGGGCGGGCTGGAGATTCGCACGTGCACTTCGCGCGCACCCGCCTCGCGCAGCATCCGCACCAAGGCGCGCTGGGTGTTGCCACGCACGATCGAGTCATCCACGACCACGAGCCGCTTGCCCTCGATCACATCGCGCAACGGGTTCAGTTTGAGTCGGATGCCGAGTTGGCGGATCGTCTGGCTGGGCTGAATGAAGGTGCGACCCACATAGGAGTTCTTCACTAGGCCAACGCCGTACGGAATGCCGCTGGCTTCGGCGTACCCAATGGCACTGGGGGTGCCGCTCTCTGGCACCGGGATGACCAAGTCGGCCTCGACCGGGAAGTCGTTAGCCAACCGGCGGCCGATCTCGACGCGCACACTGTGCACGCGCTTGCCGGAGATGCGGGTGTCGGGGCGGGCGAGATAGACGAACTCGAAAAGGCAGCCCTTGGGTGCCGGCTCGGCGAACCGACGAGTGCGCAGCCCATCTTCATCGACCGCGATCAGCTCACCTGGCTCGATCTCGCGCACAAACGATGCGCCCACAATGTCGAGCGCGGCCGTCTCGCTGGCGACCACCCAGCCACGTTCCAGGCGACCCAACACCAGGGGGCGGATGCCTTGGGGATCGCGAGCGGCGTACAACGTGTGCTCGTTCATCCACACGAAGCTGAAGGCGCCCTTCAGTTGTGGCAGCAACTCACACGCGCGGGTCTCGATGTCTTGGTCAGGGTGGTGAGCAAGCAGAGCGGTGACTAGGCCGGTGTCGTTAGTGGAGTTCTCCAAATTGCGCGAGTGAATGTCGAGTTCACCGCTGACGCTGGGCAAGTTGTGGACCATGTCGAGCAGGTCCTTGGTGTTCGTCAGGTTGCCGTTGTGGGCCAGGGCGAGGGAGCCATCGGCGGTCGGTCGGAAGGTCGGCTGGGCGTTGTGCCACGTGCTGCCACCGGTCGTGGAGTAGCGGCAATGCCCGATGGCGACGTACCCCTGCAACGCTTCGAGCGTCGACTCATCAAAGACCTGACTCACCAAACCCATGTCTTTGTAGACCAAGATCTGGTGACCATTGCTCACCGCGATGCCGGCCGACTCTTGGCCGCGGTGCTGGAGTGCGTAGATGCCGTAGTAGGTGAGCTTCGCGACGTCCTCACCCGGAGCCCAGACCCCAAACACGCCACATGCGTCTTGGGGACCAGTGTCTTGGGGGTCGAGTTCGTGCGTCAGTCGGCCGTCTCCGCGACGGCGGCCGGATGCGGTCACGGGGAGCAGTCTACTTTGCGGGATGGGTGGATCTGGCCGTCGTACC
>CALMMO010000403.1 GCA_937868455.1 uncultured Marmoricola sp. | reverse complement strand
TCATACATCCGCCGCTTTTCGGGGTCAGAAAGCACTTCGTAGGCAACCGAGATCTCTTTGAACTTCTCTTGTGAGTCAGGATCAGGGTTAACGTCGGGATGGTATTGCCGAGCCATCCGCCGGTAAGCCTTCTTGATGGTGTCGGCATCGGCATCACGCGCCACACCAAGCACTGCGTAGGGGTCCACTCACTCCAACTTTCGAACGTTATGCCTCGGCCAGAATCGCCGAGAGGTAGGTTGCCACCGCGCGTACGGCGGCCATCGTGCCGGGGTAATCCATGCGAGTTGGGCCAACGATTCCTAGGGCACCAACTGCATAGTCGTGGGGGCCATAGCCGCTGGCCACCACCGAGGTCGAAGACAGTTGCTCCACTGGGCCTTCGTGCCCAATGCGCACCGTCAAGTCATGGGAGTGACTCGCTGCGCCCAAGAGGCGCAACAACACCACGTGCTCTTCGAGAGCCTCCAACAACGGTTTGATGGTGGCATCAAAGCCTTCCCCAAACCGGGCCAGGTTGGCGGTGCCGCCGACCACCACGCGCTCATCGGAGCGGTGATCAGACATGGCCTCCAAGAGGGTGGCACTGAGCCGCTGAGCACAAGATTTGAGTTCGGTTGGAACCTCGTCGGGAAGTTCGGCGGCACTCACGGCCGCATCAGCGATCTGCTTGCCTTGGGTGCCCCGGTGCGCCGCACGGCGCAAGTCAGCGAGCAACTCATCGTTGACCTCGATGGGGAGTTCGCACACTCGTTGCTCGACTCGCCCTGAACTCAAGATCAGCACCACCAACACCTTGGTGGAGGTCAGCGCCACGAGTTCAAGGTGGCGCACCGTTGAGCCGCTGACGGTTGGGTACTGCACGATCGCGACTTGGCGGGTCAACTGAGCCAATAGCCGCACACTGCGTTGCACGACATCATCGAGGTCCACCGCACCCTCAAGGAAAGTCTCGATCGCGCGCTTTTCACCACTAGTCATGGGCTTGAGCCCGTGCAGGCGATCGACAAAGAGGCGGTAGCCAGCATCGGTGGGCACCCGACCAGCACTGGTGTGAGGAGCGATGATCAGCCCCTCCTCCTCCAGCGCAGCCATGTCATTGCGGATCGTGGCTGGCGAGACGCCCAGGCGGTGTCGTTCGACTAGGGCTTTAGAGCCCACGGGCTCCTGAGTGGCCACGTAGTCCTGGACGATGGCACGCAACACGGCCAAGCGACGCTCTTCGAGCATGCTCATCACTCCTTTGGCACTCGGGTTGCGTGAGTGCCAATACTACGGGGCCTCAAATAGGGTCCTGAGCATGAACGTTGCTGTTGGGGTCGGATTTGTTGAGATCGCCGATCGAGTCTGGGTCTCGCGCTATGACTGGTTCGACCAGAACATCACCGTGGTTGGTGGCTCCCGCGGGCTTGCCGTGATCGACACCCGAGCCAGTGCTCCCGCGGCACGCGAGTGCATCAGCGATCTGCGCAGAGCACTCAATGCCGAGGTGGTGGCGCTCATCAACACCCACGAACACTTCGACCACGTGCTGGGCAACGCCACGTTCCGAGCCACCTGGCCGCACGCCGAGTTGATCGCTCATGAGCACGCGGCGCGCCGTACTCTCCCGGCGACGGAGGAAATCTGGGCGGTCTACCGCCAGTCCCCCGACGAACGTGGCGCCGACGAGGTGCTGGCCACCCAACCGCTCACTGCCGAATCAACGTTCTCGATGGCACGCGTGCTCGACCTCGGCGATCGCGTTGTCGAACTCGTGCATCCCGGCCGTGGTCACACCGGCGGCGACATCGTGGCCTGGGTGCCCGACGTCAAGGTGTTGGCGGCTGGTGACCTCGTCGAGGAATCTCCCGAACGCGGCAACGCACCTGGGTTCGGCCCGGAGTCGCACCCGCTGGAATGGCCCGCGACCTTGGAGTTCGTGTTGTCCATGGTGACTCCCGAGGTGTGTGTGGTTCCCGGTCACGGCGCCCTGGTCGACCGCGAGTACGTCGAGCGCCAGGCCGACGACCTGAGCATCATCGCCGAGACGATTAAGGGCCTCGCCGAGCAGGGAATCCCACTCAACGAGGCCCTCGCCGCAGGGCAGTGGCCCTATCCCAGTCATCTACTGAAGGCCGCTGTCACGAGCGGTTATCGAGACTTGCCGGCCAGTTCGCGCCGACTGCCGTTGGTCTAGCCCTCATCCTCTTCGGCGAGGATCAGGTAAAGCTTGCGCCGAGTTTCCTTCAACTCCTTCAGCGCCTGCTGCTGTTGAGCAGGCGTGCCGGTGCTGAACACCTGGGTGGCTGCCATCATCAGCGAGCGCATCGCGCTGCGAACATCGCGGCCTTCGTCGGCCTCTTCTTTGAATGAGGTCCACACGGCCGCCATGGTCTCGGGGTTGGCCTCAACCCATGCCTGGCCTTGCTCGGTCAAGCTGATCATTCGGCTTGAGCCATCCCGAGTCGAAGCGATGAGCCCCTCGTCTTTGAGTTGAGAGATGGTCGGGTAGACCGAGCCGGGTGAGGGCTTCCAGGCCCCTTCGGTTCGCTCCGAGATGGTCTGGATGAGCTGGTAGCCGTTGAGCGGGCCTTGGCCCAGCACATCGAGCACCGCAGCCCGAATGTCTCCGCGACGAGCCCGACCACCGCGTCCACGACGCCCGTGTCCAAACCCGTGCCCTAGCTCGCCCCCCATGTCGGCGGCGAAGTTGGGGCCAAAGCGGCCTCGTCCGGCTCCTCGGCGTGCTTCGCCGTGGCACTTGTCTTTGTGTTGGTGAATGCGTCCCATGACAGGACTCCTTTCGTGTTCTTGATCGGTTCGTTCTCGAACTCGATGTGTTTACGATATATCGTTATACATCACGATGCAAATTTCTATTCCCGAGCGCTCTGCGGCGTGGGCATCTCACCTCGCCGACTCGGGGCTTCTACGGTGGTCCGGTGAACGACCGCTATGGCTCCGACGTACTCAACACAGACTGGAAGATGCCCCCACGCGGGCGAGCCGTGGAGATCCAGGCAGACCTCGGACTGGTTGTGGAGGAAGTCACCACCGACTGGTGCGGCGAGATCGTGAAAGTCGAGCGCGACCTTGGCACGGTGACCCTCGAAGATCGCCGCAATGTGCGCCGCACCTTCCCGCTCGGCCCTGGCTTCTTGCTCGAAGGTGTGCCCGTGATCTTGCAGGCCCCCACTAAAGCTGGCCCGACGCGGCCGACCCGCACAGCTAGTGGTTCTGTGGCTGTGCCAGGCACCAAGGCCCGCGTGGCCCGGGCCAGCCGGATCTTCGTCGAGGGTCGTCATGACGCCGAACTCGTGGAGAAGGTCTGGGGCGATGATCTGCGCATCGAGGGTGTCGTCGTTGAGTACCTCGATGGCATCGATGACCTAGGCGAACATTTGCGTGATTTCCGCCCCGGGCCTGGGCGCCGAGTTGGGGTGTTGGTAGATCACTTGGTGCCTGGGTCGAAGGAGAGTCGCATCGCCCAGGCTGTCTCCAAGGGTCCCAACGGGGCACACGTCCTCATCGTGGGGCACCCTTACGTCGACGTCTGGCAAGCAGTGAAGGCCAGCAGTTTGGGCATCCGCGAGTGGCCTGTGATCCCCCGCAATATCGAGTGGAAGCGCGGAGTGTGTCAGGCCTTCGGGTGGCCGCACCGCACCCAGGCTGACATCGCTCTGGCCTGGAAGCGGATCTTGAGCAAAGTCTCGACGTACTCCGACCTCGAACCGGCCTTCTTGGGTCGAGTCGAAGAACTCATCGACTTCGTCAGCGCGCCCTAATCCAAGAGCTCGCGTACGACGGCGTCGGCCAAGAGCCGCCCTTGTTGGGTGAGCACGATGTGATCGCCCTCGCGTTCAAGAAGGTGCCGTTGCTCCAACTCCTCGGTCGGGGCCGACCAGGCCAAACCCTCGCGTAGCCGTAGTTGGAGCAAGACGCGCTCGACCTCACGGTCCTCGGGCGCCAGCACTTCTCGCCCCTGCGCTGGGGAGAGCCCCGCGGCCAGCCGCGCAGCATAGGCAGTGGGGAGTTTGCGGTTCCACCAGCGCACTCCGCCCACATGAGAGTGCGCACCAGGGC
>CALMMO010000402.1 GCA_937868455.1 uncultured Marmoricola sp. | reverse complement strand
CATGGTCACGGCGGCGGGTTCTAGGGGCGTCGGCTAGCCCAGTTGGCGGCGTACTTCGGCAGCCACTGCGCCACCGTCGGCACGGCCACGCGTCGCGGGCGTCATGACGCCCATGACCTTGACCATGGCACGCATGCCTTCACCAGCGACGCCTAGATCGGCGATGGTGCCGGTAACCAGGGCGGCGATTTCGTCAGCGGTCATTTGCTCGGGCAGGTACTTCGCAATTACCCCAGCTTCGGCTTCTTCCTTGGCAGCCATCTCCGCGCGACCACCCTCAGCAAATGCTGTCGCGGCCTCGCGGCGCTTCTTTGCTTCGCTCGTGAGCACCCCGATGACGTCCTCATCGGTGAGGGTGCGCTCTTGCTTGCCCGACTTCTCCGCGTTAGTGATCGCTGAAAGCACCATGCGCAAGGTGCTAGAAGTCAGCTCATCGCGGGCTTTGATGGCAGTGGTGAGGTCGTCGTGCAGTTGGTCCTTCAAGGTACTCATGTCCAGCATTGTGGCAGCCTTGGCCCATGCGAGGGCACTGGTTTACGGCGGCAGCGGCGGCCGGTGGTTTGGGATTGGCGTACGCAGCGGGCGTGGAGGTCCGCAACTTCGTCGTACGCCAGGTCAATGTTGCCTGCCTCCCGTCAGGGCATGCCCCGATTCGGGTGTTGCACTTCTCTGATCTTCACCTAGTCCCCTCGCAGCACAAGAAGATCGAATGGATCCGCTCACTAGCCTCGTGGGCACCTGACCTGGTCATCGACACTGGCGACAACATCGCCCATCGCGACGCGGTGCCGGTGCTGATCGATGCGTTGGGTGATTTGCTCGACGTGCCCGGGGTGTTTGTGCCCGGCTCAAACGACTACTTCGAGCCATCTGTGCGCAACCCCGTGAGATATCTGCTCCCCGACAATGGCCGACGCCATATCGACAAACCACAGTTGCCATGGCCCACCATGCACGGCGTCTTTGAGCGTCGCGGCTGGCTCAACCTGTCCAACGCGGTCGGCACGCTCGATGTGCTTGGCACCCGGTTTGGCCTCGCCGGCCTCGATGACCCCCACCTGTCTCGCGATGACCTCAGCGTGATCGCCGACGTAGACACCGACGTTGATCTGTTGGTGGGCGTGGCGCACGCGCCGTACCTTCGAGTGCTCGATGCCTTCGCCAACGCTGGCTTCGACTTCACTTTTGCCGGGCACACGCACGGCGGCCAACTGTGCTTGCCGTACTTCGGCGCCCTCGTCACCAACTGCGACCTCGAAACCGGCCGAGCAAAAGGCCTGCACCGCCACCCTGCCAACTCCACACCACTGGACCCCGACTCAACTTGGCTGCACGTTTCGGCTGGGGCCGGCACTTCGCCATATGCCCCCGTGCGCTTCTTCTGCCGCCCAGAAGCCACCCTGCTCACGCTCTGGCCAACCGAGGTCGGCCGGGTGCGGACCCAGGTC
>CALMMO010000401.1 GCA_937868455.1 uncultured Marmoricola sp. | reverse complement strand
GTCTTCTTGAAGGGCTTTAGTGAGGCGATCGGGTTGGCCGTCGTACTCGTTGTTGCCTATCTCGGCCTCTCTGCGGTTGTCATCGGCGATGGGCTCGCCGCAGTGGTCGCTCACCCGGAGGTGTTCAAGACCTGGACCCAGGCGATGACCGTTGAGCACTCGATGCCATTTGGCATCATCGGTGCCGCACTGCTGGTGTTCCCCGCCCTCGCCCTGGGTTTGTCAGGCTTTGAAACTGGTGTCGTGGTCATGCCACTGGTGAAGGGCGATCCCACAGACACTCCTGAGGCGCCAACCGGTCGCATCCGCAACGCGCGCAAACTGCTCACCTCAGCCGCGGTCATCATGAGCGTGATGTTGCTGGGCTCCTCGCTGGTCACGACGTTGTTGATCCCCGCCGCAGAGTTCGAGCCAGGCGGCGCAGCAAACGGGCGTGCGTTGGCGTTCTTGGCTCACGAACGGCTAGGCAGCGCTTTTGGATCGGCGTACGACGTGTCCACCATCGGCATCTTGTGGTTCGCCGGCGCATCCGCGATGGCGGGACTTCTCAACATCGTGCCCAGGTACCTGCCTCGCTATGGGATGGCACCTGACTGGTCGCGCAGCATTCGCCCTCTGGTCTTGGTTTTCACTGGCATCGCTGTCGTTGTCACTGTGCTCTTCAAGGCCAACGTTGACGCTCAAGCCAGCGCCTACGCCACCGGTGTGCTCGCCTTGATGACCAGTGCCGCGGTTGCGGTGACGTTGACTGAGTGGCGACGCAAGCACCACGGAGCCGCGGTCTTCTTCGGCCTCGTGAGCGCGGTCTTTATCTACACGATCATCGACACGATCTTCGTTCACCCAGGTGGTTTGCTCATCGCGGCACTGTTCGCGCTCATGATTTTGGTGCTCAGCATCGTTTCCCGCGTCAGCCGTGCCACCGAACTTCGAGTGGCTCGCGTGGTGCCCGACGAGGGCGCCCAAGAAGTCCTCGACACCGCCATCGCTGACCCGCGACCCATCCGCTTCATCGCGAACAAACTCCAGGGCGGTGGTCCAGAGGAGTACGACGAAAAGATGGCCGAGGTGCAACTGGACAACCACCTCGGAGACAACGAGGACCGGATCTTCCTCGAGGTCGAAATCACCGATGCCAGTGAGTTCGCCTCATTGGTCCCTGTGACCTGTGTGCGCATCGGTCGCCACCGCATCCTCCGTGCCAAAGGGACCTCGGTGCCGAACGTGCTGGCCGCCGTACTCCTCCACGTGCGCAACCTCGACATGCAGGTGCCGCATGTGTACTTCGAGTGGAGTGATCGTCCACCAGCCCAGAACGTCTTCCGGTTCTTGATCTCAGGTGAGGGCGACATCCCGCCGCTGACCCACGAGATCCTCCGCAAAGCCGAACCAAACCCTGGTCGTCGACCGCATGTGCATGTGGGCGGGGACTAGTGCAGGAATCCCAGGTTAAGTACCGAAGTTGTCACTTCACCCAAGTTGCAACCTGGGTGAAGTGACAAACGGGGTACTTAACCTGGGATTTCGACCAATCGGTGATCTACTTCGAGGTCCAGATGCACGCTTGGTCGGTGAATGCGCCGCCTTGGAATAGCGCAGCACAAGCCTTTCCTCCGTTGTAGAAGGTGGTTGACGCGATTGTGTAACTGCCAAGCCCGAGGCCGTAGCTGCATCCGTAGTGCATTGGACCGGTGCTAGTCCACTTCAAGGTCCCTGCACTGTCGTACTTGCGCAGTTGGATCTTGTAGTTGCAGGCCTCGATATTGGCGTACCCAAAGAAGTTTTGGCCGTTGAGACCCCAGCCGTCGGTGTGGACGCAAATGCCTTGTCGTGGGATGTAGACGCCGAGGTACGGCACGGTGAAACCGCTGGAGTAGCTGCAGCCTCCGGCTTGAGCAGATGCTGGAGCAGTTGGCATCAGCGCCGTCATTCCAACGGCGACGATGACTGCCGCGAGAACGGCGCCCAATCGGGCTCGTAATTGCTTGATCATGGATGATTCCTTTCCCGGTGAGTTATGGAGGACTCCACGAGTCTCGAACGGGAAGTTGCATCTGCCCACGTGTGAGCCTGATTGAGGCGAGAAGCCGCCACGAGGGACGACTGGGTGGGCGAATCGTGATAGTGCATTGAGCCGACCCAAGGTGACATCGATGAGGCCTACCTCGACAGGCTTGCCCAGCGTGTGGAGAAGTACGGCGAGCAGGGCTTCCACGTCGTACTCGACATGCACCAAGACGTCT
>CALMMO010000400.1 GCA_937868455.1 uncultured Marmoricola sp. | reverse complement strand
TCTAGCGCGCAGCCACCCACGTGCGCGCGCCACCATCCCCCTACGTGAGCGCATCAGACCATCGTGGCGAACCAGACGTGAGGTCAGCAAGGGACGAATCGGGCAGATTGGCTGTCCATGAATATCTGGCCGCCCACTGGTAGGTCGTCTTGGGCTACTACCCTGTGGATTTATGACTTCAGGCAACCCTGCGCCCGACATCAAACCGCGCTCGCGCGACGTCACCGATGGTCTCGAAAAGGCGGCCGCGCGCGGCATGCTCCGCGCCGTTGGCATGGGTGATGACGACTGGGTCAAACCGCAAATTGGTGTCGCCTCGAGTTGGAACGAGATCACCCCGTGCAATCTCTCCCTCGATCGGTTGGCCAAGGCCGTCAAGAACGGTGTGCACGCTGCCGGGGGTTACCCACTGGAGTTTGGCACTATCTCGGTTTCTGACGGCATCTCCATGGGCCACGAAGGCATGCACTACTCGTTGGTGAGTCGCGAAGTCATCGCTGACTCCGTCGAGACGGTCATGATGGCTGAGCGCCTCGACGGTTCGGTGCTGCTGGCAGGGTGTGACAAGTCGCTGCCAGGCATGCTGATGGCTGCGGCGCGGTTGGATCTCGCCGCCGTCTTCTTGTACGCCGGATCGATCATGCCGGGTCAAGTTGATGGCAATGACGTCACCATCATCGACGCCTTCGAGGCTGTCGGGGCCTGTCTGGCCGGACGGATAACCGAAGAAGAAGTCACCAAGATCGAGAAGGCGATCTGTCCCGGCGAGGGCGCCTGCGGTGGGATGTATACGGCGAACACCATGGCTTCAGTTGCCGAAGCATTGGGCATGTCATTGCCTGGTTCGGCTGCCCCGCCTGCAGTGGACCGCCGTCGTGACGGGTTCGCACATCGCTCGGGGGAAGCAGTAGTGAACTTGCTGCGCCAAGGCATCACCGCGCGCCAGATTCTGACCAAGCCAGCTTTCGAGAACGCCATCGCAGTCGTGATGGCTCTGGGAGGTTCGACCAACGCGGTGCTGCACCTGCTGGCGATTGCTCGCGAAGCCGAGGTCGATCTCACGCTCGACGACTTCAACCGCATCGGCGCCAAGGTGCCCCACATCGGTGACCTCAAGCCGTTTGGTCGGTTCGTGATGAACGACGTCGACAAGATCGGGGGCATCCCCGTCGTGATGAAGGCACTGCTCGATGCGGGCCTGATGAATGGTGATTGCCTCACCGTGACCGGCAAGACCATGGCCGAAAATTTGGCCGACCTCAACCCCCAACACGTCGATGGAGACGTGTTGCGCAACTTCGACAAGCCGATTCACGCCACTGGTGGCATCACCGTGTTGCACGGTTCGTTGGCTCCCGAGGGCGCCGTTGTGAAGAGCGCGGGCTTTGACGACTCGACCTTCACCGGAACTGCTCGGGTCTTTGATGGCGAACGTGCCGCGCTCGATGCCTTGGCCGACGGTGCCATTAAGGCCGGCGACGTTGTGGTCATCAGGTACGAAGGCCCCAAGGGTGGCCCAGGCATGCGTGAAATGTTGGCCATCACCGGTGCCATCAAGGGTGCTGGGCTGGGCAAGGACGTCTTGCTCATCACGGACGGCCGCTTCTCTGGAGGCACCACCGGGCTCTGTGTGGGACACATCGCCCCCGAGGCAGTTGATGGGGGCCCGATCGCCTTCTTGCGAGATGGCGACCAGATCACCCTCGATGTGGCCGGTCACTCCCTCGATGTTGCGGTCTCCGAAGATGAGATCGCCGAACGCCGGGTTGGCTGGGAGCCAAACGCGCCGAAGTACACCAGGGGAGTGCTGGGCAAGTACGCCAAGGTGGTGCAATCGGCCGCCCATGGAGCGGTCTGCGGTTGATGCCAGTCAATGAGTTCGACCAGCCCGTAGGTGAGTCGCTCGATTGGGCCCCACGTACTGCGGCGCCTATCGAGGCCATGGTTGGGACGCACGTGAGGCTGGTGCCGCTGAGTGCTCGCCATGCTGAGGATCTGTGGCAATCACTCGTCCTCGACTCCCCAGACAGCTTGTGGACCTACCTGTTCTCTGGCCCGTTTGAGCGCACCGATGTTGGTCGACAGGCATTCGATGAGTACGTCGAGGCCATCGAAGCCAATCCCGACTTCGAGGCCTACTGCGTCGAGCTCGACGGCAAGGCCTTGGGTCATGCCTGCCTGATGCGCGATGTGCCGACGATGGGTGTCATTGAGGTGGGCAATATCGCCCTTGGTGAGCGGCTTCAGCGCACCACAGCGGCCACCGAGATGATCTACCTCTTGGCCAGGAACGTCTTTGAGGGCAGGGGCTATCGACGTTTCGAGTGGAAGTGCGACAGCTTTAACGAGCCGTCACGTCGAGCAGCCGAGCGGTTCGGTTTCAGCTACGAAGGTCGCTTTCGGCAAGCAGTGGTCTACAAGGGGCGCAACCGAGACACTGATTGGTTCGCCATGACGGATAGTGATTGGCACACGCGATTGCGTGCGTCGTACGACGCCTGGCTCGAGCCGACAAACTTCGATGCCGACGGCAAGCAGCTCAACCGACTGCGCACCACCTGATCGGTGCCCGCATTGCGGGCAATGAGTCCATTTTCTGAGACGCCCCCCACACTGACTTGACGCCAGCCAGGGTTGGCGGGGAACCTCTATGCCATGCGAACCGAGATTCTCGTACGCTCACGACGCGTCGTGTGAGCCCAGCGGGTTTCTCCGCGCGTCAACCCTCCGAAGCCAGCAGGCCGGGGGGTTTTTTGTTGGAACCGGACTTGAAGGATTGAGCAGATGAGCCAGGCAGCAGCCCCAGGCAACCACGGTGAGCCGATGACCGGCGCCCAGAGCCTGATCAGGTCGCTTGAAGCCGTAGGCGTCAAAGACATCTTCGGGATCCCAGGTGGCGCGATCTTGCCCGCCTATGACCCGCTCTACGATTCCTCGATTCGCCACATCCTGGTGCGCCACGAGCAAGGTGCCGGACACGCCGCACAGGGATATGCAGCGGCCACCGGCAAGGTCGGTGTGTGCATGGCGACCAGCGGACCGGGTGCCACCAACTTGGTGACCCCGATTGCCGATGCCTATATGGACTCTGTGCCGATCGTCGCCGTCACTGGCCAGGTCGGGGCCTCCATGATTGGCACCGACGCTTTCCAAGAGGCAGACATCCGCGGCATCACCATGCCGATCACCAAACACAATTTCTTGGTCACTGACCCCGCAGAAATCCCACGCACGGTGGCAGAGGCCTTCCACATCGCTGGCACGGGTCGACCCGGCCCGGTGTTGGTCGATGTGGCCAAGAGTGCTCTGCAGGCGATGACTGACTTTGTGTGGCCCACCGAACTCAACCTGGCTGGCTACCGCCCGATCACTAGGCCGCACTCCAAGCAGATTCGCGAAGCCACCAAACTGATGTTGGCTGCGCGTCGCCCGGTGCTCTATGTCGGTGGCGGTGTGATCCGTTCGGGCGCGTCGCGTGAGTTGCGGACTTTGGCTGAGCTCACCGGAATCCCGGTGGTCACCACTTTGATGGCACGTGGGGCATTCCCCGACAGCCACCCGCAGCACCTGGGCATGCCCGGCATGCACGGCACCGTGGCCGCCGTGGCCGGCCTGCAAAAGTCAGACCTGATCATCAGCCTGGGCGCTCGCTTTGATGACCGAGTCACCGGCAACCTCGACTCCTTTGCCCCGGGCGCTCTGGTGATCCACGCCGACATTGATCCTGCTGAGATCGGCAAGAACCGGGTCGCAGACGTGCCGATCGTCGGTGACGCTCGCGAGGTGATCGCTGATCTGGTCGTCGCGCTCCAGGCCGAAGAGTCTCAGGGCAACACCGGCGACTACGAAGGCTGGGTGAAGTTCCTCAGCGGGGTGAAGGCCCGCTATCCGCTGGGCTATGACCTCCCCGAGGACGGCTCACTAGCGCCGCAGTACGTCATCGAGCGACTGGGCAAGATCGCTGGGCCGGACGCGATCTACGTCGCAGGTGTCGGCCAGCACCAGATGTGGGCCACGCACTACGTGAGTTACGAAAACCCGCGCACCTGGATCAACTCCGGTGGCCTAGGCACCATGGGCTTCTCCGTGCCTGCAGCCATGGGAGCCAAGGTGGGCTGCCCCGACACCACGGTCTGGTCGATCGATGGTGATGGTTGCTTCCAGATGACCAACCAAGAGTTGGCCACCTGCACCCTGGAGAACATCCCGATCAAGGTCGCGGTGATCAACAACGAAAGCCTCGGCATGGTCAGGCAATGGCAAACCCTGTTCTACGAGGGCAGGTACTCCAACACCGACCTGCGCTCTAAGCACGTGCCTGACTTCGCCAAACTCGCTGAGGCGTACGGCGCAGTCGGCTTGGTCTGCGAATCCCCAGCCGACGTGGACGACACGATCAACCAGGCCATGAAGATCAACGACGTGCCAGTGGTGGTCGATTTCCGGGTGCATCGAGACGCCATGGTGTGGCCGATGGTGGCCGCTGGCACCAGCAACGACGAGATCAAGTACGCCAAAGATCTCGCCCCCCAATTCGACGAAGACGATCTGTGAGGACCATCGAGATGAATACCCACACACTCTCAGTCCTCGTCGAGAACAAGCCTGGCGTGCTGGCGCGCATCGCCGGTCTCTTTAGTCGTCGAGGCTTCAACATCGACTCACTTGCAGTTGGCCCCACCGAGCACCCTGAGGTCTCCCGAATGACCATCGTGGTCAACGTGGAGGACTCACCTCTGGAGCAGGTCACCAAGCAACTCAACAAGCTCATCGAAGTGCTCAAGATCGTTGAGCTCGAGCCTCGTGAGGCCATCGACCGGCAGTTGCTGCTGGTCAAAGTCAGGGCCGATGTCGACTCGCGCGGCCAAATCCTCGACGCGGTGCAACTCTTCCGCGCCAAGGTGGTCGATGTGGCGCCCGACGCGGTGACCATGGAGGTCACCGGCAACCCTGACAAACTCAATGACTTCTTGCGGATCCTGGAACCCTTTGGGATTCGCGAGATTGTGCAGTCCGGCGTGGTCGCAATTGGCCGTGGCTCTCGGTCCATCACCGAGCGCACTGCTCGCCCCGTGCCCATTCCCGTGCCTGCCGCCCAGTAGATTTCAACCCAACACCACCGAAGAAGGAGCCAGAAGTGGCCCAGATGTTTTATGACGATGACGCTGACCTGTCCCTGATCCAGGGCAAGCACGTCGCTGTGCTTGGCTACGGCAGCCAAGGCCACGCCCACGCGCTCTCACTGCGCGACTCGGGCGTCGACGTACGCATTGGTTTGCCCGAAGGCTCCAAGAGCCGTGCCAAGGCCGAAGCCGAGGGCTTGCGCGTCCTCACCCCGGCAGAGGCTGTTGAAGAGGCCGACGTCATCGTGATCTTGGCGCCCGACCACGTGCAGCGAAAGCTCTACGCCGAGTCGGTTGAGCCCAACCTTGCTGAGGGCGACACCCTCGTGTTTGGCCACGGCTTCAACATTCGGTTCGGCTACATCACCCCTCCTGAGGGTGTTGACGTGTTCATGGTGGCCCCCAAGGGTCCCGGACACTTGGTGCGCCGTGAGTACGTCGAAGGCCGCGGCGTCCCCGTGCTCGTCGCCGTCGAGAACGACGCCTCAGGCAAGGCCTGGGACAACGCCTTGTCCTACGCCAAGGGCATCGGCGGTCTGCGCGCTGGTGGCATCAAGACCACCTTCACCGAAGAGACCGAAACCGACCTCTTTGGCGAGCAGGCAGTGCTCTGCGGTGGCGCATCACAGTTGGTGATGTACGGCTTCGAGGTGCTCACCGAGGCTGGCTACCAGCCCGAGGTCGCGTACTTCGAGTGCCTGCACGAGCTCAAGCTCATCGTCGACTTGATGTACGAAGGTGGCATCGCCAAGCAGCGCTGGTCGGTCTCCGACACGGCTGAGTACGGCGACTACGTCTCCGGCCCTCGCGTGATCACTCCTGAGGTCAAGGAGAACATGAAGGCTGTGTTGGCCGACATCGTCAACGGCAAGTTCGCCGAGCGCTTCATCAACGACCAAGACGCTGGCGCTCCCGAGTTCAAGGCGGCTCGCGCCAAGGCCGAGCAGCACCCCATCGAGCAGACCGGACGCGAACTCCGCAAGCTCATGGCATGGGTGAAGAGCCACGACAGCGATTACGTCGAAGGGCACGCGGCCCGCTGAGGAAACGAGCCCGCGACTGCGGGCGAGGTTGC
>CALMMO010000399.1 GCA_937868455.1 uncultured Marmoricola sp. | reverse complement strand
ACGACGCCCACGCCTGGTCCGCCGCATTCGGCGTGCGCCAGGTTGGCCAGCGCCCTGAGCCAGGTGGTGACGGGACTGGATTGACCTCCTGCAAAGAGCCTGAACTCTGCGCTGACGCAGAGCTTCGCGAACACCTGCTCACCACGTTCGAGGTCGGCCACCGCACCGTCGAGACCAAACAGTGAGGGCAGATAGACCGTGCATCCTGCTTGGCTCACCCAGCGGGCGAAACGCGCGACATGAGGTGAGATGCCGGGCATCTCAGGAAAGATCAGCACGGCTGGCCCAGTGCCTCGTTGCCACACAGTGCGGCTCACCCCTTCGAGGGTGATTTCGCGCTTGATGAAGTCATGGAGGTCGTCGGCTTGATTCAGCGGCATCAGGCGACCACTCCCAAAATGGGGGTCAACATGGTGGCCAGGGTTCGGTGTTGGCGCTCGGCTGGCCATCCTTCTGGATCGAGGCAGGCCCTCACTCCGACCCCATCGATGCAGGCGATGACCTGGTCAGCCATGACAGCCCATTCATGAGAGGTCTCGGGAGTCGCTAGCGAGACCTCGAGAAGGTGGGTCAAGACTTCCCTGAGGCGCTCGTAGTACTCCTGGTGGATGGCACGCAACGGTTCGTCATTGACGGCCTTGCCCCAAAACGCCAGCCACACCCGCCACTCAGCTTGGGCCCGCTCGTTGATGGGCAGGTAGCGGCTGATCCGATCGATGAGCTGCCCGACTCCGGGTTGGAGGTCTTGGTCCATCGACATCCTGTCGAGGTAGCGACGTACGACCTCAGCCAAGGCTGCCTCCAGCACCTCGTCCTTATTGAGGAAGTAGTGCGTGACTGCTCCGGTCGTGACGCCTGCAGCGGCGGCCACATCACGCAACCTCGCACCTTCGAGCCCAGAGTGTGCGATCACGGTGACTGCAGCTGAAGCAATCTCGAGTCTTCGGGCATCTAGGTCTACAACTTTTGGCATAACCGTGATTATGTATCCCTGTGCACGATCGATCAACTGGACCCCTCGGCTTCATCGGCCTCGGCTTGATGGGGCGCCCCATGGCGACTCGGCTGCTTGAGGCAGGTCACGACCTGCTGGTGTGGAACCGAAGCCCTGAGCCGATCGAGGCGCTCACAGCATTAGGCGCCGTGAGTGTGCCCAGCCCATCGGCCGTCTTTGCGGGCGCTCGCACAGTGATCGTGATGCTGGCCAATGAGCAGGCCACCGACGCTGTGCTGGAGCGCCAGGCCAACGGCCTGACCACGATGCTTGCAGGCCATGTGGTGATCTCGATGGGCACCACCTCACCGGAGTACTCCCGGGCGCTCGGCGAAGAGATCAGTGCCGCCGGAGCGACCTTCGTTGAAGCACCCGTGTCGGGATCGCAGGTGCCTGCCCAGACCGGCCAACTTGTCGCCATGATTTCCGCCCTTGGCCCGACCCCCGAGCTCGAAAGCCTCGCTCTGGACCGGGCGCGAGCATTGCTGTCGCCACTAGCCCGACAGGTCGTCGCCTGCGGCCCGGTGCCGAACGCACTCATGACGAAGCTGGCGTCGAACTACTTCCTGATCACCCAAGTGGCCAGCTTGGCTGAATCATTCGCCTTCGCTCAGGCCCAAGGGCTAGACCTAGAGGCCTATGGGGCCGTGATCGCTAACGGGCCTTTAGCCAGCGATGTCGGGCGCCAGAAGTTGGCCAAGTTGCTGGCCGGTGACTTCAGCCCTCACTCCAAGATTTCCGATGTCGCGATGAACTCCCGACTGGTCGCTGCCGCCGCCCTCGAGGCAGACCTGCGCACGCCGATGCTTGATGCCGGCGGAGGGCTGTTTCGGCTGGCCGAAGAACTTGGTTTCGCAGATCAAGACATGGCTGCGGTGCTCAAAGCGATTCACTCAATCCAAGGGAAAGACGCATGAGCCAGATCGCCGCTCTCTACCGCCAGGCCCGCACTCGCGTGGTCGCACTCACCGCCGACCTCTCGGTCGAGCAGCAAGCCCAGATGGTGCCGGCAACCCCGCTCTGGAACGTTCGGGAAGTGGTCGCGCATGTGGCCGGGGTCTGCGCCGACATTCTCAACGGACGTCTCGACGGTCGTGGCACGGAGCCCTGGACTCAACGGCAGGTTGAGGAGCGCGCCGA
>CALMMO010000398.1 GCA_937868455.1 uncultured Marmoricola sp. | reverse complement strand
CTAGGCCTGATCGTTGTGTATGAGAAACAGCGGTTCGGCGTGGAGAACAAGGAAAATATGAATCAGCTTCGCACCAGCGTCGACGTGCTCTCCATGAGCGCCACCCCCATCCCGCGCACGCTAGAAATGGCGATTACCGGCATCCGCGAGATGTCGACCATCATGACTCCTCCCGAGGAGCGTCACCCGGTGCTGACGTACGTCGGCGCCTATGAGGACAAGCAAGTCAGCGCAGCAATCCGGCGAGAACTCCTCCGCGATGGACAGGTGTTCTTCATCCACAACCGGGTGAACTCCATCGAGAGGGCTGCGGCCAAGCTCAAGGAACTCGTGCCGGAGGCACGTATTGCCACTGCCCACGGCCAGATGGCTGAGCACCAACTCGAGCAGGTCATGCTCGACTTTTGGGAGAAGCGCTTCGACGTACTCGTGTGCACGACGATCGTTGAGTCTGGCCTCGATGTGTCGAACGCCAACACGATGATTATCGAGCGGGCCGACATGTTAGGGCTCTCCCAACTTCACCAGTTGCGAGGACGTGTGGGCCGCAGTCGCGAGCGGGCTTATGCCTACTTCCTTTACCCGGCTGAAAAGCCGCTCACTGAGACGGCGCATGAGCGGTTGGCAACGCTTGCCCAACACTCAGATCTGGGTGGCGGCATGGCGATTGCGATGAAGGACCTAGAGATTCGTGGTGCGGGCAACCTGCTCGGCGGCGAGCAGTCGGGTCACATCGCGGATGTGGGTTTTGACCTGTACGTGCGGCTAGTGGGAGAGGCCGTCACGGAGTTCCGCCTCGACGGTCAAGTCCCCGATCAGCTCGACGAAGTGCGCCTGGAGATTCCGATCGAGGCGCATTTGCCACACGACTACATCCCCAGTGAGCGGTTGCGGTTGGAGATGTACAAACGCCTGGCCGAGGTGCGGAGCAAGTCCGATGTTGAGGTGCTTCGTGAGGAGTTGGTCGACCGCTACGGCACCCCGCCGCTGGCAGTGGATCGACTGCTGATGGTCGCGTTGTTCAGAGTGCGCGCTCGCGCTGCGGGACTCAGTGAGGTGACCATCCAAGGCAAGTATGTCCGTTTTGCCAACATTGACCTTCCCGATTCGATGCAGGTGCGCCTCCAACGCCTCTACCCGAAGAGTCTGGTCAAGGGTCCGCTGCGTACGATGCTCGTGCCACGTCCACTTCCGCGTCAGATCGGTGGACCACCGCTGCGTGATGAAGAATTGTTGGCGTGGACACTTGGCGTGATTGACTCGGTGATCGATCCCGCTGGTGCCGCCGTACCCGTTGCATGAGGAGACCTGTAGTGACCAAAGTTCGCGCTGTCGTTGCCGCAACGGCTTTGCTGTTGCTGACCGCTTGTGGCGTGCACCCAGGCGTTGCCGCAATCGTGGGTGAGCAGAGCATCCCGACCTCCGAAGTTGAGACCTTTGCCCGAGGGTTCTGTGCCTTCAGTGCCCAGCCCGGCCGTCCTCCGATCGCGATGAGCCAACTGCTTGGCCAAAGTGTGGATTCGTTGGTTTCCAACGAGCTGCAATCCAGGTACATCGAGGCCAAAGGAATCGGTTACGACCACGCAGCCTTAGCCCAGGCCATGTCTAACGTCGAAGCGCGAGCGAAGCAGCTCGACCCGTCGGTGCGAGACGACTTCTTGGCGATTGTGAAGAAGATCGTGATCAACGCGCTCTCGCAAGAAGCACTTGGCATGGCCTCACTCAAGGCAAAAGGCACTAAGGACGCCACGAGCGACGATGCGGCCGCCGAGGGGCAAAAGCTCTTCGCGGCCTGGGCCAAGTCGGCTGCCATCAAGGTCACTGTCGACCCGCGCTATGGCGCATCAGGGGAATCAGCAGGGGCTCAAGGCTCACTTTCTCGAAGCGTTTCTAAGGTGGCCCAGGCTGCAGCCACTGGTGGGGACGCGGTCACACTGCCCGCCGCGCAGGTGTGCATTTCGAAGTGACCCACCCGCTGCTCGAACTCGTCGAGGTCATGGCTCGACTACGTCGAGAATGTGCCTGGAAGGCCGAGCAGACCCACGGTTCACTAGCGCGCTACTTGCTCGAAGAGACCCACGAAACCATCGAGGCGATCGAATCGGGCGATGCCGCACATCTGCGTGAAGAACTCGGCGACTTGCTCCTGCAGGTCTATTTCCACGCCGCGATTGCCGCAGAAGCCGGCGAGTACGACGTCGCCGATGTGGCTGCAGATCTGCGAGACAAACTGATTCGGCGCAATCCGCATGTCTTTGGTGATTCGAGTGCGACCTCGGCTGAAGAGATCAACGAACAGTGGGAACTCATCAAGCGCGCCGAGAAGCAACGCGACACCCCAGTTGAGGGGATTCCGGCTTCGCTCCCGGCGCTGCTCTATGCGGACAAGGTCATTGACCGAGTCAAGCGTGCCGGTCAGGTGATCGAACCCGACGGTGACGATCTGGGTGATCGGCTGTTGGCACTAGCACTGGAGGCTCACCGCCAAGGCGTCGATGCCGAGCAAGCCCTTCGCTCAGCGCTGGCCCGGGCTGTCGACAGCGCCTAGGGGCGCCAGCAATACCCTCTGACTATGGATCCCGAGGAGTTTCGCGCCGCCGCCCATGAGTTGGTCGACTGGATTGCCGACCTGCGTCAATCGGTGCCACAACTTCCAGTTCAGTCACGCGTCCAGCCCGGTGAGGTTGCTGGAGGTTTGACGACAACGGCTCCAGAGATGCCAGAAGCATTTGGCGACGTACTGCGAGATTTGGAGCAGGTGATCGTGCCTGGCATCACCCAAACTCAGCACCCGGCGTACTTCGGCTGGTTCCCCAGCAACTCCTCACTGGCCTCTGTTCTTGGTGACTTCGCCAGTAGTGGGCTGGGCGCCTTGGGCATCACCTGGCAAAGCGCGCCGGCACTCACCGAAGTCGAGCAGGTGGTCACCGAGTGGTTGCGCGAGTTGTGTGGACTTGATCCACAGTGGGCCGGCGCAATTCAAGACACGGCCTCGACGGGCACGTTGGTGGCCCTCATTGCAGCGCGTGAGCGTGCCAGTGCGTTGAGCGAACACGAGGGCGGGTTGCAGTCGATGGACAAACCGCTGGTCGTCTACACCTCACCGCATGCCCACTCCTCGGTGCCGAAGGCTGTCCTGCTCGCGGGGTACGGCGCCGACAACTTGCGCTACGTCGACGTCGACCCCGTGACCTACGCGATGCGGCCCGAGGCGCTTCGTGAGGCAATGACCCAAGACATCGCCGAGGGTCGCACTCCGGCGGCGGTGATCGCAGCCGTGGGAACCACCGGCACTGCGGCGATGGATCCGGTGGCCGCCATCGTCGAGGTGGCAAACGAGTTTGGTGTCTGGGTGCACGTTGATGCTGCGATGGCTGGATCGGCGATGTTGTTACCCGAGTGTCGTCATCTCTTCGAGGGAGTCGACGGCGCTGACTCGTTGGTGTGGAACCCCCACAAGTGGTTGGGCACGATCTTGGATTGTTCGCTGCTCTATGTGCGCGATGTGGATCACCTGGTCAATTGCATGTCGACCACACCGCCCTATCTGAGGTCAGCGGCAGATGCCGAGGTGGTGCAGTACAAAGACTGGGGGATCCCGTTAGGCCGACGTTTTCGGGCGTTGAAGTTGTGGTTCCACCTGCGACTTGACGGTGTCGAATCCCTCCGCGCGCGGTTGCGTCGCGACCTGGCCAACGCGCAATGGCTTGCTGAGCAGGTGCGCGCTAAACCGCAGTGGCAAGTGCTAGCGCCGGTCGATCTGCAAACCGTGTGCGTACGGCATGAACCAGTGGGGATCAGCGCTGAAGACCTCGATGCCCACACCTTGGCTTGGGTCGATGCCATCAACGCCAGCGGTGCGGCGTTCGTCTCCCCGAGTGTTCTCGATGGTCGTTGGATGGTGCGGGTGTCGATTGGGGCCGAGGCGACTGAGCACGCCGATGTGGCCGCGCTGTGGGAACTTATGAAAGAAATAGTCAAGCAAGCTTGACAAGGCGTTCAGTGTCAAGCATCCTTGTCATATGACAAGCAAACTTGACTCCGCAACCGGCGACTTACGGCGCAAGCGCGTCTACAACAAAGAGTTCGCGCCAACCATGATCGCCTACGGCCTTTCTTCTTGGGCTGCCGCGGCCTGGGGGAACCTCGATGGGGACAGCCCCACCCGGTTCTTGTGGGCGGCGCTGCCGCTGATTCCTGCAATCGCACTGGTCGTTGTGTATGTGCGGCACCACCGTCGCCTTGATGACTACCAGCAGTTGCTGCAATACAAGGGCCTGGCGATGGGCTTTGGCGTCGCTATGTTCGCCTCCGTGGTGTTCGGCTGGCTGGCCATCGCAGGCCTGGAGATTCAGGGAGCCCACTGGTACGTATTCGCTGCAGGGATGACTGCGTGGGCGCTCAGCATTTGGTGGGCCGGGCGTCGATGAAGAACCGGCTTCGGGCGCTGCGCGAAGAGCATCGCATTACACAAGGACAACTGGCTGATCTGCTCGACATCTCTCGCCAGTCGGTGAATGCGATTGAGACCGGCAAGTACGACCCAAGCTTGCCGGTCGCCTTCGGCCTGGCTCGAGTGTTCGGGTGCCAGATCGAAGACATCTTCGCTCCCGACCTCGCCGCACTAGACCCGGCAGGTCACGCCGACTCTCTGCCGCAACCCAGATAGGCTGGCAGCGTTCACCCCTGACCCCATGGAGCTAGCGATGTCACTCGTCGAATTCGTCCACGCCCGCGAGATTCTCGACTCACGCGGCAACCCGACCGTTGAGGTCGAGGTGCTACTCGAAGATGGCTCCGTTGGCCGGGCCGCGGTGCCAAGCGGCGCCTCGACCGGCGCCTTTGAGGCTGTCGAATTGCGTGACGGTGGCAAGCGCTACTTGGGCAAGGGCACCGAAAAGGCAGTCAAGGCTGTGATCAAGAAGATCGCACCCGAAATCGAGGGCGAAGACGCCACCGACCAGCGCGCCATCGACCAGTTGATGATCGAACTCGACGGCACCCCCAACAAAGCCAAACTTGGCGCCAACTCGATCCTGGGCGTCTCGCTGGCCGTGTCTCAGGCGGCTGCTGTGAGTGCGAACCTCCCGCTCTTTAGGTACGTCGGTGGCCCCAACGCCCACCTGCTGCCGGTGCCGATGATGAACATCCTCAACGGTGGTTCGCACGCTGACTCCAACGTCGACGTCCAAGAGTTCATGATCGCCCCGATCGGTGCCGCCACCTTTGCTGAGGCGCTGCGCATGGGCGCTGAGGTCTACCACGAACTCAAGTCGGTGCTGAAGAAGAAGGGCCTCTCGACCGGTCTGGGTGATGAAGGCGGGTTCGCGCCCAACCTTGACTCCAACCGCGCTGCGCTGGACCTGATCGCAGAGGCCGTCGCTGGTGCTGGTCTCAAGCTGGGCTCTGACATTGCGCTGGCGATGGATGTGGCTGCCAGTGAGTTCCACGAAGACGGCGTCTACAACTTCGAGGGTGGCAAGAAGACTTCCGCGGAGATGATCGACTACTACGCCGACCTGGTCGCGTCGTACCCCATCGTCAGCATCGAAGACCCGCTCGACGAGGAAGACTGGGATGGCTGGAAGGCCATCACCGACCGCCTCGGGAGCAAGGTTCAGTTGGTCGGCGACGACCTGTTCGTCACCAACGTCGAGCGCCTGCAGCGCGGCATCTCCGGTGGGCAAGCCAACGCTCTGCTGGTGAAGGTCAACCAGATCGGCTCCTTGACCGAGACCCTCGACTCCGTGGAGTTGGCTCACCGCAACGGCTACCGCTGCATGATGAGCCACCGTTCCGGTGAGACCGAAGACGTCACCATCGCCGACCTGGCAGTTGCGACCAACTGCGGTCAGATCAAGACCGGTGCTCCTGCTCGGTCTGAGCGCGTGGCGAAGTACAACCAACTGCTGCGCATCGAAGAAGAACTCGGCGAGGCCGCTCGCTACGCCGGTGCCGGTGCATTCCCTAGGTACCAGGGCTAGATCAACGCATGGCTGGACCAGCAAACCGCAAACCGAGTGGGCCGGGTGCTACCAAGCGCCCGGCTGCTCGGTCTAAGGCTGCCACCGGCCCTGCTCGCGAACCTGCTCGGGCGGCGCTGGCCAACCGCAAGCCACGACTCACCAGTCGTGCGGCGATCTTGTTGCTGGTTGCCGCAGTCTTGGTGATTTCCTACGCCTCCAGCATGCGCGCTTATCTCAATCAGCGTGCCCACATCGCCGACACCCAAGCTCGGATCGCGGCCGCAAAGGCCAACATCAAGGCGCTGGAGAAAGAGAAGCGTCGCTGGGCTGACCCGGCCTACGTTGAAGCCCAAGCGCGCGGCCGTCTCGGCTGGGTGCTGCCTGGCGAGGTGGGCTACCAGGTGATCGGGCGCGATGGGAAGCCGCTGGGGAGCAACGACGTGCTTGATGACCCGGCCAGCGTCGTACCCCTCAATCACACGCCGGTGTGGACCAAGCTCTATCAAAGCGTGCGCATCACCGACCACCCGCCCACGACTGCCGACCCGGACGTCAAGATCACCCCCAAGAACCCGTGATCGCGCCCAAGGACGAGGCAGCCATTGCGGCTCAGTTGGGGCGGCCCCCTCGAGGCATTCACGAGATCGGGCACCGTTGCCCGTGCGGCAACCCCGACGTTGTCACTACCGAACCTCGGCTGCCCGACGGCACCCCGTTCCCGACCACCTTCTATTTGACCTGCCCGAGGGTCACCTCGGCGTTGGGCACGTTGGAAGCTTCAGG
>CALMMO010000397.1 GCA_937868455.1 uncultured Marmoricola sp. | reverse complement strand
TATCAGTTGATCCACCAAGGCACTCGTCTAGTGCCCGCAGACTTCATTGCCTTCGCCAACCCGGCCTACCCACTCACTGACGGTGATGCGGATGTGCACGAGGTGTTCTTGGCCAACTTCTTCGCCCAGACCAAGGCGCTTGCTTTTGGCAAGACTGCTCACGAGGTCAGGGCGGAGGGCACCCGGGAGGCCATCGTGTCTGCGCGGGTGTTCCCTGGCAACCGCCCGACGACCTCGATCATGGCCCCCGATCTCACACCTTCGGTCCTGGGGCAACTCATTGCCCTCTACGAACACATCACGTTCGTTCAAGGTGTTGTCTGGGGCATCGACAGTTTCGATCAATGGGGTGTGGAGCTCGGCAAGCAATTGGCCCAGCAAATTGCACCGGCAGTCGCAGGAGACCCCGCGGTGATCGCGTCGCAGGACTCCTCCACTCGAATGCTGCTGGAGTACTACCAGGGTTATCGCCGCGCATGACCCCCAGCACTCAACGCGTGGTCTCTGGCCACGCTGCGGGACTCAACTGAGGATGGGCCGATGGTCACGTTAAAGGTGTTCGATGAGCCGGCTGCGCTGGCTCGTGAAGTTGCGCACGCGATGATCCAACGCCTTTCTCGAACGTCGCAGTCGTCCGAAGATCCCATCACTCCCCTCGAGGTTGCACTGACCGGCGGCACCATCGCCCGGGCAATCCATCGACAGGTCGGTGCCCAATCTGCAGGTGTGCCCTGGGGGCAGGTCCGCTTCTGGTTTGGCGATGAGCGCTTCGTTCCCGCCGAATCACCCGATCGCAATGCGCTCCAAGCCCGTGAGGACTTCCTCGATGGGCTCACGCCACCTCCCTTCGCGGTCATGGAGGTGCCAGCAGTTGGGGAGGTCGACTCAGTTGCACGGGCTGCCTCGACGTACTCCGAGCAATTGCGTCATCAGGGCACGGGCAGTTGGGACCTCGTCATGCTGGGGCTTGGCCCCGACGGCCACATCGCCTCACTCTTTCCGCATCACCCGGCTGCACAGATCAGAGATGCCATCGCCGTTGCGGTGACCGACTCCCCCAAGCCGCCGCCCGAACGCGTCTCACTCACCTTCGAGGCATTGGGACGCAACACCCGTGCGGTCTGGTTCGTCGTCAGCGGAGCCGACAAGGCGCAGGCAGTTGCCCGATCACTCGATCCAACCCAAGACGTCTCCTCGACACCGGTCAGAGGTCTGCTGGAGCGCCTGCCAGCGGAGTGTGAAGTCGTGTGGTGGCTAGACAAAGCCGCCGCCTCCGAAGTGGAAGCGGCGGCCTTGGAAGCATCAGAAGATGATTTCGCCTGACTTGCGCTTCGCGCGCAGAGTCTTAATCGCCTCGTCAAGGATGTCGGCCGCTTCGTTGTCGGAGCGGCGCTCCTTCACGTAAGCCAGGTGAGTCTTGTACGGCTCATTCTTCGGAGGCGGAGGAGGGTTTTCAGAGTCCAACGACGCTGGCAATCCACAACGGGGGCAGTCCCATGATTCAGGGATCTGTGCCTCCATCGAGAATGCGATCGCAGTTCGGTGCTCTTGAGAGCAGAAGTACGACACCTGCTGACGAGGTGCTGCTTCCCCCCGCTCAGCCTCTCCCATGGGGCCTGCGCCCACACGGCTTCCACGAATGGCGTTGCCACCACCAGCCACGTAATTGTTCCCTTCTCGAACTCAGGCAGCGAGCTTGTAGAGGTAGCCCAACGCAACAACGCAGCCAATCCAGATGACGCCGATAGCGACTGTGATCCGGTCAAGGTTGCGCTCAGCGACGGAGGAACCACCCAGTCCGGTCGACACTCCACCGCCGAACATGTCGGACATGCCGCCGCCTCGACCTTTGTGGAGCAAAATCATCAAGATCAATAGCAGGCTGGTAATGACGAGCCCAATCTGGAACACAAGAATCACGTTGAGGAGCCTAACTCACGTTGGTTGAGATCAGAGGACCGGCAGGGCATAGAAGCGGCAGATGCCGCCAAATTCATCAGCCTGCAACGATGCGCCACCCACGAGTGCCCCATCAACGTCGGCCTTCTCCATGATCCCAGCCACGTTGCTGGCCTTCACCGAGCCGCCATAGAGCACCCGAACGCCGGCGGCGGCCGCCTCACCGAAGGTTTCACCAATCCGTCCGCGGATCGCTGCACACACCTCTTGAGCGTCCTCAGGGGTCGCTACTTCACCGGTGCCGATAGCCCATACGGGCTCGTAAGCGACCACGAGTTCGGCCACCTGCTCAGGCGTGAAGCCGGCTAGTGAGCCATCGATTTGAGCCAACGTGTAAGGCACGTGCTCACCAGCCTTGCGGATCTCCAGACCCTCGCCCACGCACACGATCGGGGTCATGCCGGCAGCCAGGGCCTTGTGTGCCTTGGTGTTGACGGTGGCATCGCTCTCGCCGTGATACTCGCGGCGCTCGGAGTGCCCTACCACCACATAGGAGCAGCCGAGCTTGGCCAGCATCCCCGCCGAGATTTCACCGGTGTAGGCCCCCTCATCATGGGTCGAGACGTCTTGCGCGCCGTACTTGATCGAGAGGCGGTCGCCATCGACGAGGGTTTGGACGCCCCGAATGTCGGTGAACGGAGGCACCACAACGACTTCAGCCTTGGCGTAGTCGTGTGACTTGTCGGAAAGAACAAAGGACAACTTCTGCACCAGGGCCACGGCCTCTTGGTGGTTGAGGTTCATCTTCCAGTTGCCTGCCATCAGGGGCAGGCGAGAGTGCTTAGCCATGAGATTCCTTCGTCAGTGCGCGGGTGCGCAATCAATCGGAGAGTACGTCGATGCCCGGGAGGTGCTTGCCTTCGAGGTATTCGAGGCTGGCTCCACCACCGGTTGAGATGTGACCAAAGGCGTCATCTGCGAAGCCCAGTTTGCGCACGGCCGCAGCAGAGTCGCCTCCGCCCACCACGCTTAAACCGCCGTGCTTAGTCACCTCAGTCAGGCCCTCAGCAACAGCACGGGTGCCACCAGCGAAGGCATCGAATTCGAAGACACCCATCGGCCCGTTCCAAAAGACCGTCTTGGCCGCTGCGATCTCGGCCTTGAAGGCCGCTGCGCTTTCGGGCCCAATGTCGAGCCCCATCGAACCAGCAGGGATCGCGTCAGCCGCGACCACAGTGGCCGGCGAATCGGCCTTGAACTCTGCAGCCACCACGATGTCGGTGGGCAACACAATCCGCTTGCCGCTCTCGCTGGCACGCGTCAGATAGTCGCGGCAGGTCTGGATTTGGTCCTCTTCGAGCAAAGAGGACCCAACCGAATAGCCAAGTGCCGCCAGGAAGGTGAACACCATGCCGCCACCGACTAACAACGTGTCGGCCTTGTCGAGCAGGTTGTCGATCACTGCGAGCTTGTCGCTCACCTTCGACCCGCCAAGCGCCACCACGTAGGGACGGGCTGGGTCGTCTGTGAGGCGTCGCAACACGCCAATCTCTGCGGAAACGAGGCCACCCATTGCGTGCGGCAGGCGTTGGGCCACGTCATAGACCGAAGCTTGCTTGCGGTGCACCACTCCAAAACCATCAGAGACGAAAGCGTCAGCTAACGCCGCTAGCTGATCTGCAAAGGCACCGCGCTCGGCGTCGTCTTTGCTTGTCTCGCCCATGTTGAATCGGACGTTTTCTAGCAACGCGACCTGACCGTGGGCTAGTTGGGCCACGACAGAGTTCGCAGACTCCCCCACGGTGTCGGTGGCAAAGGCAACCGGCGCTCCCAGAAGCTCGCCGAGACGCGTCGCCACCGGCGCCAAGGAGTACGCCGGGTCAGGGGCGCCCTTAGGTCGACCAAGGTGGGCCACGACCACCACCCGTGCTCCCGCCTCAGCGAGAGCACGAATGGTGGGCAGGCTTGCCCGAATGCGACCGTCATCGGTGATGACGGACCCAGAGAGCGGAACGTTGAGATCTGAGCGAACCAGAACTCGCTTGCCGCGCAGGTCACCAAGTGTTGCTAGATCGCTCATGATCGTTACAGCGAGGAGCCGACCAGTGCGGTCAGGTCGATCAAGCGGTTGGAGTAACCCCATTCGTTGTCGTACCAACCCACGACCTTGACCTGGTTGCCGATGACCTTGGTGAGACCGGAGTCAAAGATGCACGAGCTCGGGTCGGTCACGATGTCAGCAGAGACGATCGGGTCGGAGGTGTACTTCAAGAAACCCTTGAGCGGACCTTCGGCCGCAGCCTTGACGATCGCGTTGACCTCTTCAACCGAGGTCTCACGACCAGCTTCGAAGGTCAGGTCAGTTACGGAGCCAGTCGGTGTCGGGACGCGCAGTGCGTAGCCATCGAGCTTGCCCTTCAACTCCGGGAGCACCAAGCCGATGGCCTTTGCGGCACCAGTGGAGGTCGGGATGATCGACAAAGCTGCCGCACGCGCCCGACGCATGTCCTTGTGGGGGCCATCGAGCAGGTTCTGGTCTTGGGTGTAGGCGTGAATGGTGGTCATCAGGCCCTTGACGATGCCGAGCTCGTCGTTGAGGGGCTTGGCCATCGGCGCCAGGCAGTTGGTGGTGCACGAGGCGTTTGAGATCACGTGGTGCTTGGCCGGGTCGTAGTCGTGGTGGTTAACACCCATGACAAACGTGGCGTCTTCGTTGGAAGCCGGTGCCGAAATGATGACCTTCTTGGCGCCGCCGTCGATGTGTGCACGAGCCTTGGTGGCGTCGGTGAAGATGCCGGTCGACTCGATGACGATGTCAGCGCCTGCCTCGCCCCACGCGATGTCTGCGGGGTTGCGCTCGGCGAAGACCTTGATGGTGGTGTTGCCAACCGTGATCGAGTCTTCGGTGGCGGAGACGTCGTCCTTCAAAACACCCAGGACTGAGTCGTACTTGAGCAGGTGGGCGATTGACTTGTTGTCCATCAAGTCGTTGGCAGCAACGATCTCGATGTCAGCACCTGAGGCCTGCACTGCACGGAAGAAGTTGCGGCCGATCCGACCGAAACCGTTAATGCCTACGCGAACTGTCACAGCTGGTCACTCCTGAAAAAGTGGGTTGATTACAACCCCGACCCTACCCCTCTCGGGCGCTAGATGGGGACACGCAACAGGAGTACGGAAAAGTAACCCGAACGTTCAATCGCCGTTAAGAATCCTCGGCCAACATCTCGGGAGTCAGCGAGGCTTCAGTGTCAGGGATGCCCATCGTTTGGGCCTGCTTGTCGGCCATGGCCAGCAGCCGTCTGATGCGTCCAGCGATGGCGTCTTTGGTGAGTACGGGGTCGTGCAATTGACCGAGTTCTTCTAGCGAGGCCTGCTTGTGCTCCAGTCGCAACGACCCCGCTTGGCGCAGGTGATCGGGAATCTCATCTCCCAAGATCTCAAGGGCGCGACCGACTCGTGCTCCAGCAGCAACCGCAGCGCGTGCTGAGCGACGAAGGTTGGCGTCGTCAAAGTTCGCCAAACGGTTGGCTTCGGCGCGCACCTCACGGCGCATCCGCTTCTCTTCCCAGGCCAGCAACGACTCATGCGCACCCAAACGAGTGAGAAGTTCGCCGATTGCGTCTCCGTCGCGAATCACCACCCGGTCGACCCCGCGAACCTCGCGCGCCTTGGCAGAGATACCCAACCGGCGAGCAGCACCGACCAGAGCCAGTGCAGCCTCAGGGCCGGGACAGGTGACTTCCAACGCCGAAGAACGACCGGGCTCAGTGAGTGAACCGTGGGCTAAGAACGCACCTCGCCAGGCCGCCACTGCATCACAACCAGAACCAGAGACAACTTGTGGTGGCAGGCCACGCACTGGGCGTCCCCTTTGGTCAATCAAGCCGGTCTGTCGGGCCAGTGACTCGCCCTCCCGCACCACCCGAACCAGATAGCGGCTCCCCTTGCGAAGACCTGCGCCCTGCACCAGGACGACGTCGCAGTTGTGGCCGAACATTTCAGCGATGTCTTTACGCAGCCTGCGAGCCGCGGCACCGGTGTCTAGTTCTGCTTCGACGACGATGCGACCCGACACGATGTGTAGTCCCCCGGCGAAGCGCAAAATCGAGGCAACTTCAGCCTTTCGGCAGCAGGTCTTGGTGATAGCGGTATTTGCCAGTTCTGCCTTGACCTGCGCAGTCATTGCCATCAAGTGGACCTGCCTTTACGTCGTACTACTTGGGTTGCACCAGCGCACCAACGACACAGCCTAAGACCCGGCCATGAGTCGTGCATATGCAAGAGCCAATTTGCCTGGGTGATGCTGGTCCGTGACGTCGACTCTGGCGATGTCATCGCAGACCAATTCAGCACCCGACTCCACGACCACGCTGCGCAAAGCAGCGAGGTCCGCCACGGCATGGGAATCAGCCAAAACTGTGTCGACCTTGAGCCCTGGCGCATGCGCGAGCAACACCCGGTAATGATCGGCTGGGCTTAGCCCTTCGGTTTCGCCCTCCTGGGCCTGGAGGTTGAGGTTCACCAATACGCGGGCCGGCGTGGCACATAAAGCCTCGCGAAGTTCGGGCACGAGCACATGTGGAATCACGCTGGTGTACCAAGACCCCGGTCCGAGCACGACCCAGTCGGCTTCGGCAATGGCGGCCAGAGCTTGGGGACACGGCGTGGGGTGTTGCGGCTGGATGCCTACTTCGAGGAGGCGTCCCCCAGTCGTGGCCACCTCCACTTGCCCTGAAACGTGGGTGATCTCATCTGGCTTCGCAGGGTCGGCGCCTTGCACGGTGGCGGTAATAACTAGGGGATCTAATGCCATGGGCAGCACACGACCCCGCGCCCCGAGCAGTTGGCCGACGA
>CALMMO010000396.1 GCA_937868455.1 uncultured Marmoricola sp. | reverse complement strand
GGTTTTCGCTGCTCACCCTGGCATCGGGTGCGCTGGTGTGGTGGGTGGCACGAGACCGACACACCTGGTTCACGCGCACGTGTGCTGGTGTCTGTGTGCTTTTGGCGTTGGTTCCAGCGGTGCGCGCGGCTGAGTGGTTGTGGGTACTCAGTGCCCTGGCCGCCGGAGTCACCTTGACCGCTGGGCTGACCTCCGCTCGCACAGTCCCGGGTTTTGTGATCGCCCTTAGCGCCTGGCCAGGATCGGCGATTAGGGGGCTGCCTTGGCTGAGTCGATTGGTGATCCCCGCAGCCCAACCAGCCCAAACTGCTCGTCGCATGCGGCTGGTGCGCACAATTTCGCTGACGGCGTTGGCTGTGCTCGTTTTTGCTTCACTGTTGGCCAGCGGCGACGCACTCATGGCCACCTGGGTCGACAAGTTGGTGCCTGACGTCACTCTCAACATGCGGCTGGCGTTTAGAGGGTTCACGGCCTTGGCAGTCTTTGGTGCGGTGCTCAGTTCGGCATACCTGGCCATGAGCCCGCCGGAGGTGCCAGGCCCTGGGCGCGCGGCACCTGCATCGCGCCGCTACGAGTGGCTCGCGCCCGTGTTGGCGATCGATGCAGTGTTTGGCTTGTTCCTCGCAGCCCAAGCCGCAACCTTCTTCGGGGGAAGGGTCTACTTCGAGCAGACCACCGGTCTGATCTATGCGGACTATGTCCACCAAGGGTTTGGGCAGCTGACCCTGGCCACCATGTTGACCTTGGTCGTCATCCGGGTGGGCTTGCGCAAAGCCAACCTCGCCACCGCGCGGGATCGGATGTGGGTGCGGATCGCCTTTGGGTTGCTCTGCCTGCTCACGCTGACAGTCGTCGGCTCAGCGTTAATGCGGATGTCGCTTTACCAGCAGGCTTACGGATTCACGGTCGCTCGGCTGGTCGTCGATGTCTACGAAGGCTGGCTCGGGCTGATCATTATCTTCGTCTTGATCTCCGGCATCGCACTCAATGGGGCCTGGGTCGCGCGAGCAGCACTGATCTCGGGCGCGTTGGCCGTCGTACTGCTTGCTGCAGTTAACCCGGAGGGATGGATCGCTAGCCACAACATCGAACGCGCTGATAAACCATCTGAAATCGATGGCAACTATTTGTGGACGCTTTCAGCCGATGCGGTGCCAGCCATTAAGGCGCGTGTGGGAGCTACCGCTCATTGCCTGATGCCGTCCAGTGTGCGCGGTAAGGATGCGGCTTTGTGGCATGACGGGTGGGTTTCGTGGAACCTTGGCCGAGCACTGGCGCGCGACGCCCTGGGCTCGGCTGTGCTATCGACAAGTGTGGTGCCGAGGGAGTGCGAGAAGTACTACCAGTCCACTTCTGGGGGCTACTAGCCCTAACCGAGTCGCACCAAAGCCACTGGCTTTCCTAGACTGACCTGCGATCTAGTGAAAGGCAGCCATGTCGGCCCCCAATTCCTCCTACGACCCCGTCGAAGTCACTCCCTTGCAAGAGGCCGAGGTGGCACGCATGCGCGACGAGGCGCTCAGCGCCATTGCCGGTGCTGGTGATCTGGAGACGCTCCGCAAGGTTCGCACCGAGCACGTGGGTGACCGCTCGCCCCTGGCCTTGGCCAACCGTGAGATCGGCGCGCTGCCGCCTCAGGCCCGCAAAGATGCGGGTAGCCGGCTCGGGCAGGCACGTGGAGCGGTCAGCAAAGCGCTGGCGGCACGTGAGGTCGAACTTGAAGCGCAGGCTGCCGAACGGCTGCTCATCGAGGAAACCGTCGATGTCACTTTGCCTTGGGACCGTGGCCTTCGTGGCGCCCGACACCCGATCACGACCATGAGCGAGAAGATCGCCGATGTCTTTGTCGCCATGGGCTGGGAGGTCGCCGAAGGGCCAGTGATCGAGGCCGAATGGCTGAATTTCGATGCACTCAACCTGGGTCCTGATCACCCAGCGCGCACGATGCAAGACACGTTCTGGACTTCGCCTGGCGATGACCACATCGTGTTGCGCACACACACCTCACCTGTGCAGGCCCGCACCATGTTGACGCGCACGCCCCCGATTTATGTGGTGTGCCCAGGTCGGGTCTTCCGCACCGATGAGTACGACGCCACCCACAGCCCGATGTTCCACCAAGTCGAGGGATTGGTGATCGACAAGGGCATCAACATGGCGCACTTGAAGGGCACCTTGGATCACTTCGCGACTGCGATGTTCGGCGAGGGAATCGATACGAGGTTCCGGCCGTCGTACTTCCCGTTCACCGAACCCTCCGCAGAGGTTGATCTGCGCTGCTTCGTGTGTCGTGGGGGAGAGGATGTCGCGACGTGCCGCACCTGTCGTGGTGAAGGCTGGATCGAGTGGGGTGGTTGTGGCGTCGTGAACCCGCGCGTGTTGACCGCCTGCGGAGTCGACGCCGCGACCTACACCGGATTTGCCTTCGGGATGGGCATCGACCGCACGTTGATGTTTCGCCATGGAGTTGAAGATTTGCGCGACCTCTTTGAGGGCGATGTTCGTTTCACCACTGCGTTCGGAGTTGAACTGTGAAGGCCCCCGCGAGCTGGATCAGGTCCCTTGTCGACCTGCCAGCAGCTCTGAGCACCCACGACCTCACCCATCGATTGACTCTGCTTGGCCTCAAGCTCGAGGGCATCGAAGGGTCCGGCATCACCGGACCGCTGGTGGTCGGGCGTGTGCTGACGATGAACCCCGAGCCGCAAAAGAACGGCAAGACCATCAACTGGTGCACCGTCGATGTGGGCGCTGCCAACGGCAGCGGTGAACCGCAAGGCATCGTGTGCGGAGCTCACAACTTCAAGCCAGGCGATCTGGTCGTGGTGATCCTCCCCGGTGGGGTT
>CALMMO010000395.1 GCA_937868455.1 uncultured Marmoricola sp. | reverse complement strand
TCATCGACGATCACGAAGGCGTCGTGCAGCGAGCGGCCTCGGATGTGGGTGAGCGGCAAGACCTCCAGCATCCCGCGAGCCAAGATCTCCTCGATCACCTCGGTGCTGGTGAGTGCGCCCAGGGTGTCGAAGACTGCCTGTCCCCACGGCGACATTTTCTCTTGCTCACTGCCGGGCAGATATCCAAGTTCTTGCCCACCGACTGCAAACAAGGGTCGGAAGACGACCACCTTCTTGTGCTGGTTGCGCTCCAACACCGCTTCGAGGCCAGCACACAAGGCCATAGCCGACTTTCCGGTGCCTGCTCGGCCACCCAACGACACGATGCCGATCTCAGGATCAAGCAGCACCTCTAAGGCGATTCGCTGCTCGGCGCTTCGCCCGTGCACACCAAAGGCTTCCCGGTCACCGCGCACCAGGTGCACCCGCTTGTCTGGCCCCACTCGGCCCAGGGCACTGCCACGGTCACTGAGCATGACCAACCCCGTGTGGCAGGGCAGGTCGCGGGCCTCATCGAGATCAATGACTTGGTCGTCGTACAACTCATCGAGTTCGGCCGCGGACACCTCGACCTCAGCCATGCCGGTCCACCCTGAGTCTGATTCGTGGGCGAACTCGGCCCGGTACTCCTCCGCGTCCAGGCCCACGGCCGAGGCCTTGATCCGCAGCGGAAGGTCTTTGCTCACCAAGGTGACCTTGTGGCCCTCGTTGGCCAAGTTGCGAGCGACCGCCAAGATGCGGGTGTCGTTGTCACCCAAGCGGAATCCGCTCGGCAACGAGTCGGCATCTGTGTGGTTCAACTCAACCCGCAGCGAACCACCCTCGTCCCCGATGGGGATTGGCCGATCCAATTGACCGTGCACCACACGAAGATCATCGAGGGATCGCAGCGCCGTACGTGCGAAGTAGCCCAACTCAGGGTGGTGCCGCTTGCCCTCCAGCTCGGTGATCACCACGACGGGAAGCACCACTTCGTGCTCAGCAAATCGCTTCAACGCTCCAGGGTCTGCCAACAACACGGAGGTGTCTAAGACATAGGTACGACGATCGGAGGTGGGCTTGGCCACAGCTATCCCCTTTGGCAGGCCAAGACGCACACGCGACGCCTAGTCCTTAGTCGATGCGGACGGACCAGGCGCGCAGAAGGTCGCGGTGTCGACCTCCACCGCGGATGCGGTGGTCGTGAACTATCACGAACTTTGCCTCCCAGTGCTGCCGGCTTCCCCACCGGCCACTGCCGGAAACGTACGACGGCGGGGTACTCCCCTTGGCGCGACACGCTGGGGTTGGGCACGACAGAGATTGGATCGGTGCGGAGTGAAGCCCGGGGAAACGGCGCGTGCCGACAGTGCAAAAGTCACAAGTAAACCTGTGACTTTGTCGCTTTGCCCGGGAGATCCTCCCCGCAAAGCGACAAACATCCGGGCAAAGCCTCACCCGATGGGTCGGCCGAGGCGACCTATCGACCGAGCCGCCGTTCGCGCTCGGCATAGGCACGCATCGCCCGCAAGAAGTCGACCCGCCGAAAGTCGGGCCACAGGGCCTCACAGAAGTAGAACTCCGAGTGGGCCGACTGCCACAGCAAGAAGCCTCCCAGTCGTTGCTCTCCAGAGGTTCGGATCACTAGATCCGGATCGGGTTGCCCCTTGGTGTAAAGGTGCTCGGCGATGTGATCGACGTCAATAACGTCGGCAAGTTCTTCCAGCGTCGTACCGGCGGCAGCATGCTCATGAAGCAGTGAACGCACCGCATCAGCGATCTCACGCCGACCGCCATAACCCACAGCCACGTTGACCAACATGCCATCGATATCGGCAGTCGCGGCCTCTGCAGACTTGAGCAGAGCAGCGGTTGAGTCAGGCAGCAGGTCAAGGGCACCCACCGGGTGCACCCGCCAGCGCCCAGCCGAGGCCAAAGACTCCACTGCGCCTTCGATGATGCCGAGCAAACCGGCCAATTGCTCTGGGGGGCGGTTCAAGTTGTCTGTGGAGAGCAGCCACAAAGTGACCACCTCGACACCGACCTCTTCGCACCAACCCAAGAAGGGGAAGATGTTGTCGGCTCCGGCTCGGTACCCCTGTGCCGTGTCGGCACCCACCGACTTAGCCCACCGACGATTGCCATCGAGCATCACGCCCACGTGTTTAGGCACTCGCTCAGCAGGCAACGCTCGCACGACGCGTGCTTCATATGCGGGATAGAGCAACTTGCGAAGTGCTGCCTTGATGCCCGCCATAGCTCCCAACTGTACCGCTGCCCAGTGGGCCGACCTGTGCAGATTCGGTGCCCATTGATCAGATACGTTGGCACGGTGAGGAAGCGGATCAAACAGGCCCACGAGCTTGTCGACGACGTCGTTGAGTCCGCGCATGAAGCTGCCGAGTCGCTGCGCGAAGCCGCGCGTGAGCTCAAACCCAAGCTTCGCGGCTGGTTGCACCTCGGCATGACTCCGCTGGCACTGGCTGGCGGCATCGTCCTCGTCGCGCTCTCCCCCACAACCTTGACCCGCGTCGGTTCAGGCATCTTCGCAGCCACGGCCCTGCTGCTCTTCGCGGTTTCGGCCGTTTACCACCGCGGCAACTGGTCACCGCGCGTCCATGCAGTGCTCAAGCGCCTCGACCACTCCAACATCTTCTTGCTTATCGCCGGGTCCTACACACCCTTCACGTTGCTGCTCCTCGAAGGCCGCGACCGAATCACCTTGCTGACCTTGGTGTGGACTGGTGCGATCTTGGGCGTCCTGTTCAGAGTCTTCTGGGCCAATGCCCCACGGTGGCTCTACACCCCGATCTACATCGCTTTGGGCTGGGCCGCGGTCTTCTACGCTCCCGATTTCGCCAGCGGCGCCGTTGCCGTGATCACCTTGTTGGCCGTTGGCGGCTTGCTCTACACCGTCGGTGGGGTTGTTTACGGACTGAAACGGCCCAACCCATTCCCCCGGTGGTTTGGCTTCCACGAGGTGTTCCACGCGTTCACTATCGCCGCGTTTGTCTGTCATTACGTCGCCGCATCCATTGCGACGTACTCCTTGCGCTGAAGCGCTTGGATCAGCGAGCTAGCCTAGGTAGGTTCCCCGCCTCCTACCTCGTTGAGCCATGCCAAAAACACCGCCACAAACACCGCAACAAACACCGTCGCAAGCACCTCGCAAGACGTTCCTTGATCTATCCCTGACCCAAATGCTGGGCAGCGCCGCTGCAGCGATGACTGCGGCCTACCTGGGCTCGCGCATCGGAGTGGTGGGCACCATCCTTGGCGCGGCCCTTGCCAGCGTGGTCTCCGCGGTTGCCGGAGCCGCTTACACCGCGTCCTTGCGTCGCACTCGCGAGTTGGTTCGCGGGCGCTCGACGCGCACCCCTCAGGAATCTCGGCGTTGGCATTGGGGGCATGTGGCCGGCGCCGCAGCCGTGGTCTTTGCGGCCACCCTTGGGGCAGTCACCGGCATCGAACTCATTAACGGCCACTCCTTCGACGGCACTCGAGGCACAACGGTCGGCGGCTCAACCCCGGCAGCCACCCCCAGTCCGACTCCGACCCGCCCCGCGACACCGCGACCGACTGTGACGCCTTCACCCACCACGGATCCGACGCCAGTCACGCCTTCTGAGACGCCAACTCCCAGCGCTACTCCGACAGCAGTTGAGCCAACTGCGTCGCCGTCGTGACAGGACGCTGGCACACCTGCCGGTGACAGACGTACGCCGCAGCCTGACCCTCCACGAGTCCTCGACCCAGCGCCAAGGGAATTGGCGTCCCTTCTTCACAAGCCACGACCACGGCGCCTGGCGCGCGCAGGGCCACATGGGTGAGGGCATCGCGCTCGGCACCAACCGGGCCGATGATCGCGATCTCAGGGGCCTCGTTGGCCACCATTGCAGCCAGTGACCAGCCCGCAAATCTAGGACTCCTGGTCATCAAAGTGCCCACTCTGGCCAGCGTCGCCTCGACGATGTCGTATGACTCTCCGGTCATGGCCGCATACGAAACCAGCGCTGTGAGCACTGCCGAGGTGCCACTGGGTGAGGCGTTATCGGTGGCATCACTAGGTCGCGCGACCAATTGTTCGGCGTCGTCGGCGACGTCGTACCAATGCCCTTCCCCGGCATAGAAGTGCCCCTGTGCGGTCTCCAGCAGGATGCGGGCACGATCGAGCCAATGCGGCTCACCGGTGGCCGCCGCTAGGTCGAGCAAGCCTGCGGCCAACGCGCCGTAGTCCTCAAGCACTCCCGCAGCAGCACCCACCTGGCCATAGATCGACGCTCGGCGCAGTCGACCATCGATGAGGTGATTGGCCCAGACGAACTCTGCGGCTCGTTGGGCAGCCGCGACGTACTTCGACTCCCCCAGCCATCGGCCTGCCGCAACCAATCCACTGATTGCTAGGCCATTCCACGCAGTGACAACCTTGTCGTCGCGTGCTGGACGAGTACGCCGTGAGCGCGCTTCCAGCAGTTTCTGGCCGACCCTTGCCCAACGATCGCCGTCGTCTGGATCCGCGAGCAATTGCAGGGTCGACGCGCCATGTTCAAAGGTTCCCGACTCAGTGACGTTCAGCAACCGCGCCGCCCAGGCGCCGTCTTCGGCGCCGAGTACGGCGTCCAACTCGGCCGGAGTCCACACGTAGAAGGTGCCTTCGGCCCCATCAGAGTCGGCGTCGAAGGCAGCCGCAAACGCGCCCTCGTCGGTGACGAACTCATGCACCAAGAAGTCGGCGGTCTCTCGCGCGACCCGATCACCCAAGGGTGTGCCCCACTTGGCGTAGACCGCCAGCAGCAACGCATTGTCGTAGAGCATCTTCTCGAAGTGGGGCACGGTCCAGGTGCGATCCACGCAGTACCTGGCGAACCCACCAGCGAGTTGGTCATAAAGCCCACCGCGAGCCATCGCCTCCAGCGTGTGCTCGAACATCTCCCGTTCGCCGCTGACTCGCAAGAACTCCAGCACCATCGAGGGCGGGAACTTCGGGGCCTGACCGAATCCGCCCGCCCGCGCGTCGTACTCTCGCCGCAACGCGGCCAACGCCTGCTCGGTGACGAGAGCAGCGTCGACTGAAACCGCCTCGTTAGGCGCCTGCCCAATCCCGTCTCTGAGCGCCTGCCCGATGCGCTCGGCGGCTCCCGCAACCTCTCCCCGGCGTTCGTTCCACGCCGTGGCAATCGCGGTAATGATCTGGGGAAACGAGGCCTGACCGTGTCTGGGACGGTCGGGAAAGTAGGTGCCGGCAAAGAACGGTCGCCCCTCATGATCGAGCACCACGGTCATCGGCCAGCCACCTGAACCAGTGAGCGCGACCGTGGCTTGCATGTAGACCGCATCAACGTCAGGTCGCTCCTCGCGGTCGACCTTCACGTTGACGAACGACTGGTTCATCAAGGCAGCGATCTGGTCGTTCTCAAACGACTCATGCGCCATGACGTGACACCAGTGGCAGGCCGAATAACCCACGCTCAACAAGATCGGCACATCGCGCCGCTTCGCCTCAGCGAACGCCTCTTGGCCCCACTCCCACCAGTCGACGGGGTTGTCTGCGTGTTGCCGCAGGTACGGCGAGGTCGCACTGCCGAGGCGATTCATGCTTGCCATTATCGGGTGTGCTGTGCACGAGCATCCCAGAGAACGAGCAAGGCGCCAGTTAAGCGCGATAGCTCATTCACTTCTGAGCTCCTGGGCGTTCCTTCGGTCGTAGGTCAACGCATGTTATTGGGAGCTGCCCACACAGCATCATCACCATTCGCTAGCGTATGTATGCCCGAAATTGTAGTGTTCATATTCCCGAAACTGTAGTGTAGAACAATGACAGACGATGGAAAGCGCTACGAGTCGTACCAACGTCGCGTTCTCGATGCTGAACTCGACGGCCATCTCCTAGAACTTGGCGCCATCAGCATCGAGGGCCCGAAAGCGGTCGGCAAGACTGCCACAGCTCTGACTCGAGCGAAGACCGTTTACAAGCTAGACGATGTCGGGCAACGGCAAATCATCCAAGCGGATCCGGCCCGGCTGACTCTCGGGAAGAGTCCGATTCTTGTTGACGAGTGGCAGAGATGGGCACCCAGCTGGGACGTAGTCAGGCGAGCAGTCGATGACGACCCCTCTCCTGGGCGCTTCGTCCTGACCGGTTCAGCAGCGCCTGCAGGGGTGGCCACCCACTCGGGAGCTGGTCGGATCATCGCGCTGCGTATGCGCCCACTCAGCTTGGCGGAGAGGGGCGTACCTTCCTCAGTCAGCCTTGGGCACTTGCTGGCGGGGAGTCGCCCAGCGATCTCAGGTGCGACCTCAGTCACCCTTGACGACTATGTGCGAGAAATTCTGGGTAGCGGCTTCCCCGGACTGCGCGGACTTAGTGACCGCGCACTACGAGCCGCCCTAGACGGCTACCTCGAGCGCGTGATCGACCGTGACTTCCCCGAACAAGGAATGACGCTGCGGCGACCAGATACCTTGCGGGCGTGGATGTGCGCCTACGCCGCCGCCACGGCAACGACCGCAAGCTTCGAAACAATTCGTGATGCAGCCACTCCGGGGGTGGGAAACAAGCCGGCCCTGAGCACAACGCTGCCCTGGCGAGACATCTTGCGTCGGCTATGGATCCTCGATCCAGTCCCTGCCTGGCTACCAGCGAACAACCGCCTGAAGGAACTCGGTGCCGCCGACAAACATCACCTGGCTGACCCCTCGCTAGCCGCGCGATTGCTGCAGGTTTCTGCGGAGCAACTTCTCAGCGGGGGCCAGGCCCACCCAACTGTTCCCCGTGATGGCACCTTGCTCGGCGCCCTCTTCGAGAGTCTCATTGCGCTCAACCTCCGTGTCTATGCGCAAGCCGCAGAGGCTGAGGTGCGCCACCTTAGGACCCAACGAGGCGAGCATGAAATCGACTTCATAGTCATTAACCCACATGGGGGAATCGTTGCTATCGAGGTCAAGCTCTCCGCCACTGTGGACGCTGGCGACGTCAAGCACCTCACTTGGCTTCGAGATCGCATCGGAGGTCAACTTATCGACGCGGTTGTCATAACTACGGGCACACAGGCCTATCGCCGCGATGACGGGATTGCTGTGGTTCCGGCCGCGCTGCTCGGCCCATGACCTCGGCGACTCGTGCCCGATCAGGGAGCAGTGCCGACGTTCACCGCTCGGCCTGAGTCGATCCAGGCCATGGTGCCGCCAGCCACGTTGTAGGCCTCGAACCCGCGAGCGAGCAACAACTCGGTGATCGTGCGGCTGCGGTTGCCACTGCGGCAGATGACGTAGACCGGCACATTCGGGATTTCGTCAATGCGAGCAGGCACCTGCCCCATGGGGATGAGTACGGCGCCGGGAACGTGCGCTTCGACGTACTCCTGCCCTTCGCGGACGTCGAGCACGAAGAGTCCCTCGTGAGCGATGTCGTCTACGGTGACTTCTTGCACTTTGCCCTCCTGTGGCCACTGGGTGGAATGGAACCTAACAGATCCGCGTTCATACCCCGACGGGTATACGATCTGTAACGAGAACAAGGAGACGCAATGGCGACCATCGACCTGACCCAAGAGACTTTCGAAAGCACTGTGCTCAACGCAGACATCGCACTGGTGGATTTTTGGGCCGCGTGGTGTGGCCCGTGCAGGCAGTTTGCCCCCACCTATGAGGCAGCAAGCGAGCAGAACCCCGACATCGTGTTCGGCAAGGTCGACACCGAGGCCGAGCGTCAGCTCGCCGGTGCGGCTCAGATCACCTCGATCCCGACGCTGATGGCTTTCCGCGACGGCATTTTGGTGTTCTCCCAACCGGGCGCGATGCCACCAGCCGCGTTCGACCAGTTGATCACCGCGATTCGCGACCTCGACATGGATGAGGTTCGCAGCCAAATCGCCTCCCAGGGCGCCCAAACACCCCAAGGAGCAGACAGCTAATGGAGCTTTCGCCAGAGTCCACTCAGCCCATCGTCAACCGACTCAAGCGCGCTCGCGGTCAACTCGACGGGATCTTGCGGATGCTTGATGAGGGTCGCGATTGCGAAGACATCGTCACGCAGTTGGCTGCGGTCAGCAAAGCAATCGACCGGGCTGGGTTTTCTCTGGTGGCCACCGGCCTCAAGCAATGCATGCTCGACCCGGACAACCATCTCGACACCGCCAAGATGGAGAAACTCTTCTTGAGCCTGGCCTGATGGACGCCAAAGACTGGGACGCCAGATACGAAGCCAGCCCCAGGGTCTGGTCTGCCACGCCCAACCAGTTCGTGGAGAGCGAACTAGTCGACCTTGCTCCAGGCTCAGCACTTGATCTGGCGTCCGGCGAGGGCCGCAATGCTCTCTGGTTGGCCAGCTTGGGCTGGCAGGTGACAGCGATCGACTACTCCGCAGTGGCTATCGAGCGCGCGGCGCAGTCGGGGTCATCAGTGGAATGGCGAGTGGGCGACGTACTCCATGATCAGCTACCCGCTGACCAGGATCTGGTGTTGGTTTCCTACCTTCAACTGCCCAGCGACCAGATGCAGGGTTTCTGGCCCCGAGCATGGGCCGCCGTACGACGTGGTGGCACTTTGTTCGTGATCGCTCACGACTCCAGCAACCTGAGCCAAGGAGTGGGCGGGCCTCAAGATCCTGACTGCCTCTACACCGCGGCAGACGTGCTCTGTGGCCTGGATGGCTACGACATCATCAAAGCCGAGCAGGTGGAGCGAGCCACCGAAGCGGGCACCGCAATCGATGCGCTCGCGCGAATCGTTAAGCGCTAGGCGGTTGTGCCGGCTGCTCTTTCTTCGACGGCAAGTCAGCTGCATTGACCTTGCGCAGTTGCTTGGTGAAAGAGCGAAGCAAGAAGAACGTCGCAATGATCAACGAGACGATCACCACCGCACCCCAAGGCCCAGCGACGGTCTCGTCAGCGGTCGGGGTGGGGTCAGCCAAGAAGGTCAACATCGAAATCAACTGCAACATGCGCCCATTGTCGCACTGACCTACCGCTGCTCCCAGAGCGTGCCTCGGATCCCCGCAAACAGATCATCCTCGGGGGTTGGCGAGTTCACGAGCGTGCGGGCCAGTTCGAAGTCCTCAGTCGGCCAGCACTGCTGCTGAATCTCGATCGGGCAGGCAAACCACCCACCGTCAGGATCGATCTGGGTGGCGTGAGCACGCAGCGCGTGATCGCGGGTTTCGAAGTACTCAGCGCACGGCACTCGCGTGGTGATGCGAGCAAAGTGATCCGGGTCGGGCTTCCACTCCGCCAACCGCTCCAGATAGGGCGATTCCAAACCTGCCGCGATCATGGCGTCAGACATCGCCTGGGTGCGATCACGATGAAAAGCATGGTGGTAATAGAGCTTTAGCGGCTGCCAGGCAGGTCCGGCTTCGGGATAGCGAGTGGGATCACCGGCGGCCTCAAAGGCATGCACGCTGATGTTGTGGCACTGGATGTGGTCTGGGTGTGGGTAGCCGCCGTTTTCGTCGTACGTCGTGAGCACGTGCGGGCGA
>CALMMO010000394.1 GCA_937868455.1 uncultured Marmoricola sp. | reverse complement strand
TGAGTTGTCGATGCTCAGTTCGCGATCGGAGGGCTGCCACGACACTCCGGTGAACTCATCAAGCACACTCAGTCGAAGGTACGTCGGATCGGCGTCGGTCTTCGCGAACACCAAGTCCAGGTCCGCGCCTTGGGTGAGATCGCGTTTGAGGTTGAGGACCGGGTTAATCAAGCGGTTTCCGGCCGAGGCGGTCCCACCGTCCCCACCGGCACCGGAGCGTGCGTGTTGAGGGACCAAGGTGGGCAGTGCCAGTGCCGCGAGCCCGGCGAGGACGACCAGACGCGTGGGTGCGAGCACAGCGCGTATCGGATGGGGATCGGACCCTTCGCCCCTTTGGCGCTCGGCTAACGCCACAAGGGCCAACCAAAGCGCACCACTGCCCACGACATAGAGCGGATTAAGCGAGTGGATATAGATCGCTGCCGCAATACTCACGATGAGGAGCAACACGAACCCCAGCGCTGCGGGCTGCCTAGTCGAGTTCGCTACGACGTCTCCGGCAACCAGCAGCGTCAGTGCTAGGCACAACAGCAGCGCAGTGAACTCGGGATAAATGTCAGGCACGGGGGTGGGCTGACTGCGCGCCACTCGGGCCCCGTCGACCAAGGTGCGCCACAGGAGCTCTCCACGCGTGAGCGTCGGCACCCAGGCGTCAGTGACGAAGTGGCCCACCAGCACCACAAGCGCGAGGACTTGCGCTGCTAAAGCCAGCCAGCGGTGCCGTGCCCGACCAAACCAACCGATCAGCGCAATCACTAGAGCGCCCGCGGCAACTTGGAGTGAGAATTCAGCGCCCTGATCGGTGAACCCATTCCACGCCTGCAAAGCCAGCCACACGCACACTGCGGTGAGCAGGGTTCGCAACAGTTCAATGCCTGGCCACTTCATTGGGCCACCTTCTGCCAGGCGGTACGAAGCCCTGATGACCAGGAACCTTGTGGCTCCCACGTCGCTGTGTGCCAGCCCCTGGTGCTCAGCCAGTGGGGATCAGGTTCGCTGCCCACGGCGATGGCAAGTCGTCGTACGCGTTCAGTGTCTGTGTACGTCGCCCAACCTGGATGTGTGGGAGCAGTGGGCCCGACAATGGCGAATACCAGGCTCTCGGGCATGACGTGGACCGGCGGTGTCCATCGGGGGTCAGAGTTGGGCGCAATCTCGGCAAGTCGAGCCAAAATTGGCCACACATCTTGCCCGAGCGCAGACGCTGCCACTTCTGTATGACCCTCTGCTGTTGCCAGTTGCACGTGGAATCGCTGGTTCACCAGCGCCACAGTGATCGAAGCCACCGCACTGACCGCAGCCTCGAAGTCTCTGGCCGCGGTTGGCCCCTGGAAGCATTCGGCACGGTTATCCCACACGATGGTGGCTGAGCTTTGAGCCGGCAATTCTTCCCGGCGAACCATGAGATCCCCGACTCGTGCGGTCGTGGGCCAATGCACCCGGCGCAGGTCATCTCCGCGGCGGTACTCCCGAATCGAGGCGTCGCTCACGTCGCCGGAGGCAAACACTCTGGCGGTCTCGCCGCCAGCGCCAAACCGGCCGCCCCAGAGGTCGAGACCCGGCAAGGAAATCACGCGAGGTGTGGCGATGAAGAATGTGGTGCCAGGCAGTTCATCCATCGACTCCACCATGCCCAGTGGGTCGCTCACCCGCAGCCTGAGCGGACCTAACTCGAACTTGCCTCGTTGCTGGGCAGTGATCGGATAGGTCAGGGTGCGCGTTTCTCCTTCGATCAACGGTGTCAGATCCAAATGCGGCCGTTCACCCAGGGAATAGGGGATGCGGTCCTCAGCTAACAGCCGCCCTGAATCGCGTTCAGCGCTGTGCAACTCCAAGAGCACCGATGCGCTCTGTCCGACCGCAACACTGGGCGGGCTGACGTGACGGCGCGCTGTGACGAGGTGACGTCGACGAGCGACGTAGATCGCGCTGAGCAGAGGAATCAAGGTGACGAAGACCCCGGCGCGCACCAGATCGCGCTCCACCACTAACACCCCGCACACGATTGCGGTGATGCCCGTGGCGAGAAATGCTCGGCCACGGGAGGTGAAGGTGCGTTCAACGCGCGGAGCGGGCATGGCTAGGCGCTAACTGGAACCCTGGCCAGAATCGAGGCCAAGATGGAGTCAGCGGTACGACCCGAACTGCTGGCTTCGATGGTGGGGATCAGTCGGTGCGTCAAAACCGCGGGGGCCAGATCAGTGATGTCATCGGGGACGACGTAGCCGCGTCCTTCGAGAGCCGCTGAGGCTTTGGCTGCCCGCACGAGGTGCAAGGTGGCGCGGGGTGAGGCACCGAGTTTGAGTTCGGGCGAGGTGCGCGTAGCCGTAGCGAGATCGACTGCATATCGCCGTACGTCATCACTGACATGCACCTGAGCAACGACCGACATTAATCGGCCAACGTCCTCTCCGGTGCACACCGCTCGCAGGTCATCCAGCGGGTTAGCCGAGGTGTGTGCGCTGAGCATCTCGATTTCGGCACTCGGCAAGGGATATCCCATCGAGGTGCGCGCCATGAACCTGTCGAGTTGGGCCTCGGGTAGTGCGTAAAGCCCTTCCATGCTGATCGGGTTTTGGGTGGCCACCACCATGAATGGCGCTTCGAGTTGGTACGTCGTGCCATCAACGGTGACTTGGTGCTCTTCCATGCACTCCAGCATTGCTGACTGGGTCTTTGGTGATGCGCGGTTGATCTCATCGCCAATCACCACATTGGCGAACACGCCTCCGGGAC
>CALMMO010000393.1 GCA_937868455.1 uncultured Marmoricola sp. | reverse complement strand
GGAATTGATCTGATCCCAGGTGGCCAGCAAGGCGGCGGCATCCGCAGGAATCAAAGTCTTTCCCGCGATGCGTTTGTTGGTGTCGCTGACCCAATCGAAGATGGCGGCCCAGGCGGCTGAGATGTTGAGGTCGGCATCGAGTGCGGCGGTGCCGAGGTAATCGGGACCGTCGTAGAACTTCACATTTCCGGTTGGGGTAGGTCCATCGCCGCTCACCATGGCACGCACAGTGCTAGCGACACCCATTCCCACCGAGTCGTTGGCGACGACGCGAGTGGTCGAAGATGCGGAGCGGATCGTCGTACGTTCGACCGCGGTGCGCGCCCCAATAAGTGGCGCGCTGGTGCCTGAGTAGACCGCGAACAGGTCATGAGGGCCCTTGGTGAGGGGCAACCATGCCCGGCCGAGTCCGTCGGAGCCCAACGTGAGCGTCTTGATAGGCGTGGGGTTGTCGTTGTCGTAAATATCGACCGTGCCCGAGGGCAGCGCCGGTGAGTGCGACACGGTGGCCTTGAGGTCAATTCGAGTGTCGGTGGTGGCAACGACATCAGGATTGGCGATGGTCAGGGCCAGCGTGCCGGCCGATGCCTCGTCGGGGGGACGCGAGTCCAACGTGCTGCTCGTAAGCAGCGAGAAGTACTCCCGGCTATCGAAGCGCGTGGCATCGGCGACATCGGTCACGCCCACGAAGAGGTGATAGGGCCCGTACCACCCGATGATCTCGGGGTCGACGATGTCATCACCGGTGACGGTGTAGGTCGCCTTGTTGGCCCCGGGGATCGCTTGTGGGTCCTGGATGCCTTGCACGCGGTACCACTGGTAGCGCAGCGTGACGGGAGTGCCCTTGTCGCGAGGGGGCAGGTTCCACCACTGATCGGCTCCGGAGGTGTCAGAGCCGACTTCGGCTTGGAGCACGTCACCGATGACAGGCGCGGCGTCGGGGCTCGGTGCCGTGGTGTTCGTCAGGCCCACCTGGCGTCCGTCGGCCAGCCAGGTTGGTGAGATCGCATCACAGTTCTTGGGAGCCCAACTGTTAAAGACAGCCAGTGTCGAGTCGGGGACGCTGGCGCCAGCGTTAGTGGAGTAGGGCACCTCAAGGTTCACCACATTGTTGGCTCGCCACGGGTTGTGGTCATCGGGGCCGAACTGCCAAGAGGCGCGCAGACGTGCACCTTTGGTGGCGAGTACGGCGGTGGCGTAGCGCTGGGACGGAATCGTCCACGAGGTGTCTTGAGAGACGGTCTTGCTATCGGTCCAGGTCCGGCCAAACTCCTGTGACACCTCAATCGTCAACGATGCGTTGAAGAAACTTGCCGCTGTGCCGAAACTGAACTGGGAGCTAAAACTGATGCCCGTTGTCAGTGATTGAGAGGTTTCGTTAGTGGCACTAGCGCCAATGCTGGTGTTCACGTCACGATCGCTGCCGTTAAAGATCGACTGAGCGCCGGCCCCGCTCGCGCATGAGGTGCCAGCCACGACCTGCTTAGGAGCAGCGGTCAGGGTGACTTGGCCAAGTCGGCTCCAGTCGGTCACCGGGTTGCCGGTGGTTTCGTCGTTGATCCGCACCTTGCACCAGTTGTCATCGATCTTGGCCATGCAGACATCGGCCGAACGCGAGAAAGCGGCACCCAGGAGCATTGACTTGGTGGCAGCCATCCGGGAGTCGGACTTGAAGCCAGGGTCGCTGGTGTCTGTGATGGCGTGCAGCGTCAAGCTGGCGGCTTGGCCGACGGCGTACTGCGGGTAGCAAGGCCCCGTGCTGAACGGCTGAGAGGCGTCGGCGGGAATCTTCACACAGATGCCTGGATCGCCAGCGTTGCGGATCGTGAAGGCGTCGGCGGCGCGGGCGGCGGGGGAGCGGGGGGTGCAGGGTGCGGGTGTAAAGTTGGGCGCGGGGGGGACTCCGATTAGCACAATGTACCAAAACATCGCCGAGTTAGCTA
>CALMMO010000392.1 GCA_937868455.1 uncultured Marmoricola sp. | reverse complement strand
CTCCGGCAGAGACGTCACTCAGGCTTGCTGCGGCCTTGGTTTGCGCGGCCTTGTCGAAGGTCTCGAATGAGGTGCTTGCCTTTTTTGTCTCATTGGTTGCTGCGGAGACAGCTTTCTCCCAGGCACCCGACTCATCGAGTTCCACGATCTCTTGGTGAGCGCTGGCGTAGATGGCCCAATCGGATCTCAAACCCCCCAGACCGGCCGCCCCAAGCCCAGTATCGGTGAGAGTGCTGGCGGTGGTCCAACTAGCTTCGTAGGCGGCTCCCGACCCACGTGCGATAAGTCGCAAGGCTTCGTTGGATCGGGCGTCGTTGCCCGACGTACGCGCTTGCGCAGCGGCCACGCCGGGAACGAACGAGTCTTGGTAGAGGCTCGATCGGGCTGAGGAGTCGGTGAAGCCAAGTGCGGTCGAAGCGATGGTGAGGCCAAGCACAGCCATCGCAGCCCACAGCACACCAAGGTTGAATCGACGCTTAAACATTGTGGCCAGTCGGCGGTTGACCCACCACAGCACCGCAAGTGTGAGTAGTCCCGCAGCGAGGAAGATCAGGGTCCAAGCCCCGTGGATCTCAGAGGTGGCACGGTCTTGGTTGGCCTGGACCAGTGCAGCCGCGATCGGCAGCGCTGCAGATCTCAAGTCGCTGCTGGCTTGCTTGAGGTACTGCGCTCCGACGGGGAAGCCTTGCCGGTTGTTGGCGCGAGCTTCTTGGATGCTTTGGGCGTAATTGAGAACCCGCAAATTGAGCGCAGCCAGGGCATCGCGGTCCGCAGGTTGTTCGGCGGCCGCTGCGGCGATGCCTTCGGTCACGCTGGCGATCGCCTCGTCGTAGGACTGCCTGTGCGCGGGAGACTCGAGTCCGCCAACCAAGAACGCGTTGGTTGCTAGCGCGTCAGCCCTAAACAGGTCGCTCTGCACATCTTGGACTCGACTCACCTGATCGGCATCGGCTGCTGCTCGAGTGTTGGCCTGCCACGTGAGTAGCAAGCCGGTGCACGTGAGGACGGCGAACAGCACGCACGCAATCGAGGCGATCCCTTGCCAGCGGCGCAACAAGGCGGGCGTGTCTTGTCCCGCTAGATCTTTCGATGCCGCAGGGGCCTTGCTCACCGACTTTGGCGCTGCCTTTGATGCAGGCTTTGGTGCGGCTTGAACACTGGTTGCGCTCATGTGCCCTCCTGGTCGTTCTGTACTGAAACTTCTGGCTCGGTCTCGGGCTCGGGCTTAGCGTCGGCGGGTTGGGAGTCCCCGGCTGATGTCACAGTTGAGTTCACTGCAGCCAACGCCTCGACGGGCTGGCTTGGTTCCCCCGCCTCAGGGGCTGCAGCATCGCTGGCTTCAAAGTCTTGCGGCAACAACGTGCGAAGTTGAGCCACTGTGGGTGCCTCGATGTCGCGCAAGCGCCAGGCATGGCGACCCACTGCGGCTTCAAGCAGGTTGCGCACCGCTCGGGCATTGCCGAAGGTCGGGCCTCGAGGCGTGCTCTTCACAATCGTTAGTACGGCGGCCTCGACCTCGGGGCCAGCGTCGTAATCAGCGCCTTGAGCCATGCCGGTGAAGATCTCCACTAGTTCCGTGTCGGTGTAATCGGGAAAGTCGATCGTGGTTCGGAACCGGCTGGCGAGACCAGGGTTCTGTGCGATGAAGAACTCCATTGGCACCGGATATCCCGCCACGATCACGACCAGGTCATCGCGGCGATCCTCCATCTCCTTGACCAAGGTGTCGACGGCCTCGGTGCCGTATTGGTCACCGGCGAGTGAGTAGGCCTCATCGATGAACAAGACCCCGCCCACGGCTTTCGCGACGATCTCAGCAGTCTTGATGGCGGTCTGTCCGAGATAGCCAGCCACCAACTCCGAACGGTCAACCTCAACCAATTGACCTTTGCTGAGCAGACCGAGGGCTCGATAAATCCCAGCCACCAACCTGGCCACAGTCGTCTTGCCGGTGCCAGGGTTGCCGGTGAATATCAGGTGCCGGGTGATGGTGGGTGACTTCAATCCGGCTTTCGCTCGCATCCCCTCCACACGCAGCACCGCCGCTTGGCGATGGATCTCGGCCTTCACTTCGGTGAGGCCCACGAGCGCATCGAGCTCGGCGAGGAGTTCTTCGACGCTCTTGGTGGGCTCGGGCTCAGGCGGTGCCGTCGGTTGCGACGCAGGGTCGGCTTGAGTTTGCGTGGCAGCATCGGCCGGCCCAGCCTGAGGTGCGCTGGGGTTCGGTTCCGGTGGTGGGGTCGAGCTGGGGGTGCCTGAGGTGAGTCCTGGGAGGGCGCCGGGGGCATGTGCGTCAACCGCACCCAGATCCAGGCGTGATCCAGGGGTGACCCGCATG
>CALMMO010000391.1 GCA_937868455.1 uncultured Marmoricola sp. | reverse complement strand
CGCGCCGGCGCAGGCTTGCCGAAATCTTTGGTGACGTCATTCCCGAACAGACCTCTGATGACGTGATCGAGCCAGCCAAGACCGTCTCCTCAGACCAGTGGCTACGCGATCAGGTGCCGCCCCATCACACCGAGCGCGCCGAATAGGCGGCCGCGGCTCACCTCAAAGCGGCCTGTATCGATCTAAAAAGCACAGTTGGCCGCCCCCATCGGGGACGGCCAACAGAATGCGAGAGTTACTTCGCGGCCAGCAGGTCGCGGATTTCCTCGAGCAAAGCGACATCGGCAGGGGTGCCAGCGGCCTCGTCGGGGAAGTACTTCTCCTTGGCCTTGGTGTAAGGCACAACGACGAAGAAGTAGACAACGGCAGCCAAAATGATGAACGCGACCAAGGCGTTGAGGAACTTGCCCAGGTCAGTTTTGCCGTCGAAGACCGACTTGATGCCGGGGATGGTGTTGGTGAGCCAGGTGGTGAAGGCGGAAACGACGGTGCCGAATGACGTGCCGATGATGACGGCGACGGCGAGGTCGACGAGGTTGCCGCGAAGGATGAAGTTCTTGAACCCAGACATGGTGGTTTCTCCTTGTGAGGCCACCGGGTCGGTGTGCCTCGATTGTGGGTGAGTCGCTAAGGGATTGTAGATGGCTTGCACGTTTGTGCACCAAATCTAGGACAGTATGCCGCAAATCGTCATAATATGGATATTAATGCCACACGACTGTGACGAACCCGGTCACGGCCGCCGCAGCAGCAGACGCACTCAACTCAGGTTGCACGGCGAACACCACCAAGGCGCCATCGGGTGCACCCACGGCGTCCCGCTTTGCTGGCGGTACTGCGATGACCCGTGCCCCTGCGACCACGACGCGCGGCTCGGCTCGTCCTGTGGGATCAGCCAGCACCAGATCAACGACGTCACCGGGTTTGATCAAGTCCACGACCGCCGCATCGCCGAGGCGCACCGGGGTGGCCACAGAGCCTGGGTAAGCCCGGGTGAGTGCGGTCCCAAGCAACCTCACTGGGCTGATGGGCTCCCCTTGGGCCACGGGACTAGCCAGCGTCTGGCCCACGAGCGCTCCCTTTGGCAGTGCGTCCGGTGGGGCGGTGTTGGGAAGGAAGGCTGCCTGTTCGAGGTCGGCCTCGACAAGCCGATGCCCGGCTGCGAGAGAACGAGTAGCAACCCACAGGCTCTCGGTGTCGACGGGCTTGGGTTGAAGCGTGGTCAGTGCGAGGTAGCTGGCAACGGCGGCGCACAAGGCAGCAACAAGGCGGCGATGCACCAACACCGTGCGCCGAAACTTGAAGAGCCACGCGACCATGGGTCGAGGCTAAGGAAGTTTCGTGATGGCTGTGGAAGTTATCCACAGCTGGGGGCTAGCTAGCAGCAGGAGTTGTGGTCGAGGTGCTGGTGGACTCGCTCTTTGCTGGCGCCGACGCCGGCGGGGTGGTGGTTGAGGAGGCAGGTGTGCTCGAGGAACTCGAGTCGATGCTGCTGCTGGAGGCGCTGCGTGAGTCGGTGCGATAGAACCCGGAGCCCTTGAAGACGACACCCACCGCGTTGAACACCTTGCGAAGTTTGCCGTTGCACTCGGGGCAGACGGTCAGCGACGCGTCGCTGAAACTCTGGACCTCTTCGAAGGCGTGATTGCACTCGGTGCAGGCGTACTGATAGGTGGGCACGACGTGTCTCCTGGTCGAGGGTGATGCTGGATCGACGGATGCCTGAGATTGGGCCTCGAATCCGAGTGGCAAGTGTAATGGGGCGCGCGAGCGGGCGGCACAATGGAGCCCGTGGCTGACGAACAACGCGATAAGTTCCGCGACTGGCCAGCCATTGGTCGCTGGTCGGTCTACGCAGTGATTGCCACTGTGGTGATCACCGTGCTCGCCTTGATTGGTGGGTTGATCGTCGTACGCCAATCACTGCCGACTACACGCGGACGGTTGTCAGTTTCGGGGTTAAACACCGAGGTGACGGTGTGGCGCGACGAACACGGTGTGCCGCAGATTTATGCGACCAATCCTGAAGATTTGTTCTTTGCTCAAGGATTTGTGAGTGCGCAAGATCGCTTCTGGCAGATGGACGTACGTCGCCACATCACTGCTGGGCGACTCTCAGAAATGGTCGGCGGGCGCGGGTTAGCGACCGACAAATTTGCCCGCGTGATGGGCTGGCATCGAGTAGCCGAGCGCGAACTCGGGTTGCTTGCCCCGGCCACTCGCCAAGCGCTGGAGTCCTACGCCGCCGGGGTTAATGCCTGGCTGCACAGCCAAACCCCAAGCACTATGTCGCTGGAATACACCGCGTTGTCGCTGGCGGTCGGGGACTACCGGCCTTACGACTGGACGGCGGTGGATTCGCTTGCTTGGCTTAAGGCGCTCGCCTGGGATCTATCGGGCAACGTCGAGGATGAAATGACGCGGGCTCGGTTAGGGCTAAGTCTCACCGCCGAGCAGTTGGCACAGTTATATCCGAGCTATCCCTATGACGAGGCGCCGAGCGTCACCAATGAGGAACCCCCGCTTCCCGCTGAGTCGAAGAAGGCGTTGACGCGCACTCAGAGAACGTTGTGGAGTGCCCCTCACTTGGCCGGAGCAGGGGATGGAGTGGGTTCGAATGCTTGGGCCGTGACCGGGTCGCTGACCACGAGCGGTAAACCGTTACTTGCGAATGACCCTCATCTGTCGGTGAGCCTGCCGGGCACGTTCTGGCAAGTGGGGCTCCATTGCGCGACGGTGACCACCGCTTGTCCCTATGACGTTGCAGGCTTCTCGATGGCTGGGTTTCCCGGCGTGATCGTGGGACACAACCAGTCGATTGCCTGGGGACTGACCAACGTTAAAGCCGACACTGTGGATCTGTATTTGGAGAAAGTCGAGGGCCACAATTCCCGTCTTGGTGAGGCGTGGGTGCCCATGGACGAGCGCGTGGAGACCATCAAGGTGTCAGGGAGTGCGAGCGTGCGCATTCGGGTGCGAGAAACCGCGCACGGCCCCCTGCTCTCAGATGTGTCGGCGCCGTGGGCCTCGGCTGGCGCTAACGCGGAAGTGCCTAGCGGCTCACCCGATCGCGGCAACGGCTACGCGGTAGCGCTGAACTGGACCGCACTTAAGCCTGGGCGCACCGCTGACGGAGTACTTGCCATCGCTCGGGCCGCGACCTGGGCGCAGTTTCGGGCCGCGGCCAGGCATGTCGAAGCGCCATCGCTGAACCTGGTCTACGCCGATGTCGCTGGGCACATTGGGTCTCAAGTCACCGGCCGTATCCCGATCCGGGGTCAAGGTCACAGTGGTGATGTGCCGGTGGCAGGCTGGGACGCCGACCTGCAACCAACCGGGCAAGTGGTCCCCTTCGATGCCTTGCCGAGTAGTTATGACCCCACGAGCGGCATCATCGTGGCCGCCAACCAGGCGGCGGCCCGATCTGACTATCCCTACCGCTTGGCTGATCACCCCGACTATGGCTATCGCGCCAAGCGAATCAACGACTTGATCCGAGACCGTCACGCGGCCAGTACTGCGTTGAGCACCAGCGACATGATGAAGATCCAGGCCGACACCAAGAACCCGGTCGCACCGGTGCTGGTGCCGTACCTGCTCGACATCAAGCTGGACACCCGCTATTACCGAGCCGGACAGAAACTGCTGAAGGATTGGGACTTCAACCAGCGTGTTGACTCGGCCCCTGCGGCGTACTTCAACGCGGTATGGCGCAACCTGCTCGTGGACACCTTCGATGACCAACTTCCGGCGGCCGCGTCACCTGACGGCGGCTCGCGCTGGCAGTACGGCGTCTCGCAGTTGCTGAACCGTCCCGATGACAGGTGGTGGGACAACCTGGAAACCAAAGATCAGATCGAGACGCGCGATGACATCTTGAAGCAGGCCCTCGAAGAAGCCCGCGACGAACTGGTGCGCCGCCAATCGCGTGATCCGCACAAGTGGACCTGGGGCCATCTGCACCGCCTGCGGCTGACCTCGAAAGTGTTCGGAGGCAATGTCATTGGGCGGATGCTTTTTGGGCGCCAGGGCACCGGAGCACCTGGTGGCGTGGGGGCGGTCAACGCGACTGCATGGGATGCCCGCTACGGCTATGACGTGACGACAGCGCCGGTGATGCGCATGGTCGTCGATATGGCACATCTCAATCGCTCACGCTGGGTCAACCTTGCCGGGTCTTCGGGCCACGCCTTCTCTGGCGAGTACGTCGACCAACGTGCCGCCTGGTCCCAGGGTGTGAGTCCGACGTGGCTGTGGAGTTCGGCGGCGATTGAAGCCAGCGCTGAAGACACACTGGTGTTGGTGCCAGGCAACTAAAAGCGGGTGACTCCGCTATCGGTGATCGCTGCCCCCACGGGCAGGTCGTGCGCGCTGCTGGGCACCTTGTTGATGATTTCGGCGGAGTACAGCACCACGGCTACGAATGTGCCCATCGGGACTCGGGCCAATGCCCGGTCATAACAGCCACCCCCACGGCCTAAACGCATGCCTGTGCCATCAACCCCCACTCCGGGCACGAGCACGGCATCGCAGGTGGCGATGGCCTCGACTCCCAGACGTGATCCTCTTGGTTCGAGCAGACCCATCCGGGCCGGGGCCAGCGAGCCCGGGCCGGTGTAGGCAGCCCAGTCGAGGTCAAGGTTGGGCAGTACCACGGGGAGCAACACCCGCTTTCCGAGTGCAAACAACCGATCGAGGAGGACCCCCGTGCCCGGCTCGTGTCCCATCGAGACATAGAGCCCAACACTGGCCGCGCGTGCCACCTCGGGGGTGGCTAAGGCGTGGTCAGCGATCTGCTCTGCACGGTGCACCACCTCGGCGAGCGGCACTCGCTTGCGTGCGGTGCCTAGTTGATCTCTCAACGCCAATTTGGCACCAGCCGCTGGATCGGGGAGGGCAGAAGGTGTGTCGACCACACCAGGAGCCTACGATCAGGAGAATGGGCACCTCTGATGGACTCACTCGCGCGCGGGCAAAGATGCGCGCAGAGGGCGTTGACTCGGTCGCGATCGAGGTTTTTGCGCACTACTACCGACTGGTGGAATTGGGCGAGACCGGGATGATCCCCGAGTCAACAATCGACCCGGTCACGATGCCTTCATTGGCACAGGTGGAGGTCTCGCATGCCGACGCGGCGGCCGCTATCGCGGGCACGGTTGTCATCAAACTCAACGGGGGGCTCGGTACCTCGATGGGCATGGACCGCGCCAAGTCGCTGTTGTGCGTGCGACGTGGGCTCTCGTTCCTCGACATCATCGCTCGGCAAGTGCTGCACCTGCGCAAGCAGTACGGCGCCACACTCCCGCTCATCTTTATGAATTCTTTTCGCACCTCAGCCGACACCATGGCGGCGCTGGCTCGCTATGAAGACTTGCCGGTGAAGGGGTTGCCCCTGGAGTTCTTGCAGAACAAAGAACCCAAGATCACTGTCGATGGTCTGGAACCGGTCGCATGGCCACGTGACCCGCAGCTGGAGTGGTGTCCGCCGGGTCACGGAGACATCTACACGGCCATGCGCGGCACGGGTTTGCTCGATGACCTGATCGCTGCGGGGTACACCCAGGTGTTTGTCTCCAACTCAGACAACCTTGGCGCCGTGCCCGACGCGCGGGTGGCCGGATGGTTTGCCACTTCGGGTGCTCCCTTCGCGATCGAGGCAGTGCGGCGCACGGCCAACGACAAGAAGGGCGGTCACTTTGCCCGCCGCAAGAACGACGGGCGCATCGTGTTGCGAGAGTCGGCGCAAACGCTGCCCGAGGACCAGCCAGCCTTAGCGGACTTGAGTCGCCACGAGTTCTGCTCGACTAACAACCTGTGGTTCAACTTGGCTGCGATGAAGGCCGAACTGGACCGAAGAAGCGGCATCTTGGGGCTGCCTCTGATCCGCAATGAGAAAAACGTCGACCCGGCCGATCCGGCCTCGCCACGAGTCATCCAGATGGAGACTGCGATGGGTGCCGCGATCGAGATCTTCGATGGCGCTTTGACCATCGAGGTGGGCCGCGACAGGTTCGTGCCGGTCAAGACGACCAACGAATTGTTGATCTTGCGTTCTGATGTCTATGACCTCGGTGAAGATGCGGTGATGGAGATGGCCGTGGAGGCCGCGCCGTACGTCGAACTCGATGGGCACTACACCCTGGTTAACGACTTCGACACCAGATTTCCTGCGGGGGTGCCCTCGATGCGTGATGCGACGTCGTTGCGCGTGCGGGGGGACTGGACCTTTGGCAGTGACGTCAAAGTCGTGGGAGAGGTCGCACTTGAGTCTGCGTCGGGCCATCACCGCATCGCTGCGGGCACCGTGCTCGACGAGACCGACCTCGATTAGTCCCATGCGTGAGAGGCGGTAGCGTCACCGCCATGTCGATGCCCCAGCCTGACGTGCTCATCAGTGTCGAGGAGCACCTCGCGCGCATCCTTGATGCGATCAAGACTGCAGCGCCGGTGGATGTGCCCATTGCGGACGCACTCGGGTTGGTGTTAGCCGAAGACATCGACGCCAGTGCTCCGCTGCCTGGGTTTGATAACTCAGGCATGGATGGCTATGCCGTGGTTGCCAGCGACCTTGACGGCGCCAGCGAGGACGCGCCACTCACATTGCCGGTGCTCGGCGATATTGCTGCTGGCGCAGCGAGCATCACCAGTCTCGAGCCCGGCACTGCGGTGAGGATCATGACCGGAGCCCCCGTGCCGTCAGGGTGCACAGCAGTGGTGCCCGTGGAGTGGACTGACAGTGGCGTCGATCGGGTGCAGATTTATCGTCAACCCGTCGTCGGTCAACACATTCGACGTCGCGGTGAAGACGTTCACACCGGGGACCGACTGCTTAGCCGTGGCGTTCGCATCACGGCCCGCGAGATCGCGGCAATCGTCTCCGATGGCCGGGCCTCAATCAGGGCTTACCCGCGCCCCCACGTCGTCGTGTTGTCGACCGGTGCCGAACTTCGCGCGCCAGGGGAGCCACTGGGCCACGACTCGATCTATGACTCCAACTCCTACATGCTCGCCGCCCAAGTGCAGGCGCTCGGCGGCACCGTGAGTCGAGTCGGCCTGGTCACCGACGATGCCGCCGAGTTCACCAGGCGCCTAGGCGAGCACCTTGTCGGTGCTGACGCGGTGATCACCAGTGGTGGAGTGAGCAAAGGCGCCTACGACGTGGTCAAGGAAGCCCTGATCGAGCAGGTGCAGTTCGACACGGTGGCTATGCAACCAGGCAAACCACAAGGGTTCGGCACGATCAACTCAGTGCCGATCTTCACGTTGCCCGGCAACCCGGTCTCGGCCTACATCTCCTTTGAGGTCTTCGTGCTCCCGGCGCTGCGCAAACTGATGGGCTCGACCACCTGGTCACGACCCGCGCACGAGGCGCTGCTGACCGAACCCCTGCGTTCTGCCCCTGGAAAGCGGCAGTTCCTTCGAGGGCGGGTCTGCCTGGAAGGGGAGGAACCAACGGTGGTCCCGATGGGTGGGCCTGGCTCGCACCTGGTGGCGGGCTTGGCGGCAGCAAATGCCCTGATCGTGGTGGCCGACGATGTGGTCGGACTCGATGCCGGTGACCAAGTGCCGGTTTTGCTCCTGGATGAGAACTTCTAGGGTCAGTGCCGTGGATCCCAAACTCACCCATGTCGACGACACCGGCGCAGCACGCATGGTCGATGTCGGCGCTAAGTCGGTCACGGCCCGCGAGGCCGTGGCGACCGGTCGCGTGCTCTTGAGCGAACAGACCGTGCGGTTACTGCGATCTGGTGAGGTCCCCAAAGGTGATGCGCTCGGGGTCGCGCGCGTCGCCGGGATCATGGCCGCCAAACGCACCTCTGACCTGATCCCGCTATGCCATCCGCTTGCGCTCTCGGGTGTGCAGGTCGACGTACTCGTGGTTGATGGGGGTGTCGACATCACTGCCACCGTGCGGACCACCGATCGAACTGGGGTTGAGATGGAGGCGTTGACGGCGGTTTCGGTGGCAGCGCTGACAGTGATCGACATGGTGAAAGCTGTCGACAAGTTCGCGGTCATCACCGACGTACGAGTCGAGTCGAAGACCGGTGGCAAGAGCGGCGACTGGGCTCGTGACTAAGCTCCGCGCCACTGTGGTGGTCGCCTCCAATCGGGCGGCGGCTGGGGTGTACGACGACACCACTGGGCCACTCATCGCCCAAGCACTGGCCGACCTCGGCTTCGATGTGACGGGGCCTGTCGTGGTGCCAGACGGACCGCCCGTGGGCGAGGCGCTGCGCGCCGCCGTGGCTGACGGAGCCAGGCTGATTTTGACTACGGGGGGCACGGGTCTGACTCCCACCGATCGCACCCCTGAGCAAACGTTGCCGTTGTTGGATCGCCAGGTGCCCGGGCTCGCCGAGACGATCCGCATGGCCGGGATCGCCAAAGGGGTGCCCACGGCGGCACTCTCCCGCGGACTCGCCGGGATTGCCGGAGACTGTTTGATCATCAACCTGCCTGGTTCGCGAGGCGGGGTTGCTGATGCGTTAGAGGTGCTGAGCCCCGTGCTGGTTCACGCCGTCGAGCAGATCGCTGGGAGCGATCATTAAGGGCTGGCCAGCGGTGTTGCGCGACGGAGCGATCACGCTGCGTCCGATCCGTCGTCGTGACCAGCGGGCCTGGTTTGAGGTGCGGGGTCGCAACCAGGAGTGGTTGGGACGATGGGACGGCACTGCGCCTGACCCCTCCGCGATTCCGCGAAGTTTCGCGGCGATGGTACGCGAGCACCTCAGTGCGGCGCGCGCTGGCCGGATGATGCCCTTCGTGATTGAGTACGACGGTGTGTTCGTCGGGGCCATCGCCGTGAACAACATCGTGTGGGGTTCGGCGTACTTCGCCTCGGTGGGCTATTGGATTGATCAAGCCGTTGCCGGTCGAGGCATCATGCCGAGGGCTGTTGCGATGGTGATTGACCACTGCTTCTTCGTGGTGGGTCTGCATCGCATCGAGATTTCGATCCGTCCCGAGAATGCCGCCTCGGTGCGGGTAGTCGAGAAGTTGGGCATCCCCGAGGTGGGGTATTCGCCCCGATATCTCCATATTGATGGAGCCTGGCGCGATCACCGAATGTTCGCCATAACCGTCGAAGATGCCCGAAACGGACTTTTGTCACACCTGTCACACAAGTAACTCACGACACACCGGCATCATTGACGCTCAAACGTCACATTGGCTCTTAGTGTCGGCCGCGTGGATATGTCAGGGCTGATCTTCGTGGTTATTGCCTTGGCCTGGGTCGGTTATCTCGTTCCAAAAGCACTTCGCCACCACGACGAACTGCAAGCCAACCGCCCGGTCGAGGACAACTCACCCTCGATGCGCGTGCCCGAGCGCACCCCGGCTGCTGCACCCTCGGCGTTCACTTCCCCTGCGCCTGGAGTGGAGTTTCCGGCTGTTGCTCGCACCCGCACATCGCGTGCTGCCGCCGCTCGTCGGCGGCGTGTCCTTGTTTCCCTTCTCTTCGTGACCGCAGTGCTCGCTGGGTTGTCGACCTACGGCGTCATCCCGGCGTGGTCAACGGGCATCGGGGTCGTCATGGTGTTCGCCTGGCTCGTCGCCTGTCGTGCTGCTGTGCGGCCCCCGGTCGCCATTGCCCCCGTGGTTGCCGCACCCATTGAAGAACCAGTTGTGGTGGTCGAACCCGTCGCACCGGTTGAGGACGAGGCGTTGTGGGACCCGATCCCGCTCACCTTGCCGACCTACGTCACCAAACCAGCGGCCCGTCGCACCATCCGGACCATCGAACTCGAGTCGACCGCTGCGCCCGTCGTCGTACCCTCGGCTCCGGTCGAAGAAGTCGCAATCCAGGCAGAGGCTGTTTAGTTCGCAGGTTGGGTTTTGCTCGGTCGCAGAGTTGGTTGTTGGGCCGGTCCGGGCCTGCGGCCCGCCTGCGTCATACGTTGCGGTTGCTATAGCGGTCGATTCCTATGACGCAACGCGGAAGGTCATAGGATCCGGTTGCTATCACCACCAGTTCGTATGACGTCCCGGGCCAAGCGGGCGGGTGAGGTGTGGCCTGGGCAGGTCAAGGGAACTCCCGATTAGATCCACCCTGGGCAGCGGTGATACGTTCTCCCCGCGCCGAGAGGCGCTAAGGGGCTGTGGCGCAGTTGGTAGCGCGTCTCGTTCGCAATGAGAAGGCCAGGGGTT
>CALMMO010000390.1 GCA_937868455.1 uncultured Marmoricola sp. | reverse complement strand
TGGTGATCCGGGCAAAGTGAACCGGGTCAGGCTTCCATTCCGCCAACCGCTCCACATAGGGCGATTCCAAGCCTGCCGCGACCATGGCATCGGACATCGCCTGGGTGCGATCGCGATGAAATGCGTGGTGGTAGTACAGCTTCAGCGGCTGCCAGGCAGGTCCGGCTTCGGGATAGCGAGTGGGGTCACCGGCCGCCTCGAAAGCGTGCACGGTGATGTTGTGGCACTGGATGTGATCTGGGTGTGGGTAGCCGCCGTTTTCGTCGTACGTCGTGAGCACGTGCGGGCGAAACTCCCGGATCACCCGGACCAGCGGCTCAGCTGCTTCCTCGACCGAAAGCGCGGCAAAACAGCCGGCCGGCAACGGCGGTTTAGGGTCTCCGTCTGGCCAACCTGAGTCAACAAACCCCAGCCAGTCTTGGCGGATACCCAAGATGTCTCGGGCTGCTTCCATCTCGGCTCGACGGATCTCGGTGATGTTCGCGAGCACCTCGGGCCGGTCCATCCGCGGGTTGAGCACCGAGCCTCGCTCACCTCCCGTGCACGTCGCCACGTGTACGTCGACGCCCTCAGCGACGTACTTCGCGGTGCTGGCCGCACCTTTGGATGACTCATCATCGGGATGGGCATGAACGTGCATCAATCGAAGCGGGCCGGGCATGGGGGCCATCGTAGGTGAGGCCGACCCAGGCACCTGACAGGTGCTCGTCAGACGATCATCAACGCCGGGGTAGCCTCAATCCGTGAGCAACCTGATGGCGCAGCGCTATGGCACCCGCAGTCCGCGCACTCGTCTGCTGTGGGTCATTAGCGTTACCGCACTAGCCACCTGTGGGCTGGTCTGGTTGGCCTGGGCTGCCTGGTTCCACAGCACCCCGGAAGTTCGCGGTGGCCTCATCTCCTTTTCTGTCGAAAGTGATCGCCAAGTGAGCGCGACATTCGACACGAAAGTCAGCGAGGGCTCCAGTGGTTCCTGCATTCTCAACGCCATCGCCAGTGACCACGTCACAGTGGGTGAAATCTCCGTGCCCGTGCACAGCAGCGGGCGCCAAACGATTAGCTTTCGCACCGAGCGACGAGCGACCGCAGTCGAGTTGGTGGGTTGCGGAACTAAGTAGTAACCAATTTGAGACTAAAGAGTCTGGTCTCGGCGCGTTACAGTTGGTTACTTGCCCGTAGCGGCCCCCGCGCGAGCGGCCGCCTGCAACCCAGACCTAGATTCAAGGAGAAACACGATGACGCAAGAACGCGACATCATCTGGCTCACCCAGGATGCCCACGACAAGTTCACCGCCGAGCTGTCTGACCTGAAGGGCCCCAAGCGCCACGAAATCGTCGAGCGGATTAGCGCTGCACGCGATGAGGGCGACCTCAAAGAAAATGGCGGCTACCACGCAGCCCGCGACGAACTCGGCAAGCTCGAATTCCGCATCACCCAACTCACCGAGATGCTGCGCAACGCCCAAGTTGGCCAAGCCGACGACGATGGCACCATCTCCCCCGGCTTCTTGGTTTCGTACAAATTCGCTGGCGACGACGACGTTGAGACGTTCTTGCTGGGCGCTCGCGAAATGGCCGAAGACGGGTTGGCTGTCTTTAGCCCGCAATCCCCGCTGGGGTCCGCCCTCATCGGCGCCAGGGTCGGCGACAAGGTTTCCTACGTCGCCCCCAACGGCAAGACCATCAACGTCGAGGTTGTCGACGCCAAGCCTTACTCCAGCTAGTTGGCGTGGACGGTGTAGCCGAGTTCGGTGAGCCGATCGATCACAGCAGCGGCATGCTCTGTGCCGCGCGTTTCTAGCTGCAACCGCACCGACACCTCGTCATAGCGAAGCTCCGCTGAGACTCGCTCGTGGGCGACTTCGATGACGTTCGCCCCCAACGACGCCAACTCAGTGACCAGCTTCGCGAGCCCACCAGGGACATCTGGGATGTGCACAGTGGCACGCAGGTAGCGCCCGGCAGCAGCCATGCCTGAGCGGATCAGTTTGCCCATCAACAGCGGGTCAACGTTGCCACCCGAGAGCACCGCAACGGTGTCGTCATTGAATGCCTCGGGGGTCTCAACCAGGGCGGCAACTGCAGCGGCCCCTGCCGGCTCAACCACCAGTTTGGCTCGCTCGAGCAGGGCCACCATCGCTCGACTCATGGCGGTCTCTGAGACGGTGATGACCTCGTCGACGTACTCCTGAATGGCCTCGAAAGGCACCATCCCAGGCAGGCCGACCGCGATGCCGTCGGCCATCGTCTTCATGTGCTGGGCGGCCACCGGGTGACCTTGGGCCAGCGATGTGGGATAGGCGGCGGCATCTTTGGCTTGCACTCCGATGATGCGCGGCAGCGGCAGTCCGGCTTCGCGGCACGACTCTTTCACTGCGATCGCGATGCCAGCTAGGAAGCCGCCCCCGCCCAGGGGCACGATGATGGTCTTGGCGTCTGGTGCCTGCTCAAAGATCTCCAGACCACAGGTGCCCTGACCGCGCACGATGTCGGTGTGATCGAAGGGGTGGATCAGCACTGCACCCGTTTCGTCGGCAAACTTGCGGGCCTCGACCAGTGACTCATCGAGGAACTGGCCGTGGAAGCGCACCTCTGCGCCGTAGCCTCGAGTGGCGTTCAACTTAGGGATCGGCGCGCCTTCGGGCATATAGACCGTCGCCTGGATCCCCAACATCTTGGCTGCCAGCGCGACGCCTTGAGCGTGGTTGCCGGCTGAGGCAGCGACCACACCGCGGGCCTTTTCCTCATCGCTGAGATTCTTGATGCGCACATAGGCGCCGCGGATCTTGAAGGACCCAGTTCGTTGCAGGTTTTCGGCCTTGAGCCACACCTGTGCGCCCAGGTGCTCCGAAAGCCATCGGGCACCCTCAAGGGGGGTGTAGATGGAGATGCCTTCAAGTTCCGCGCGGGCTTGTCGAATATCGGCCAGCGACACCGTTGTCGTCATAGCGGGCAAGGCTAGCTAGTCAGAGGGGTTCTCTTCGACATCTAGGCTCAACGCATCGCGATCTGGAGGTGGCGAGTCGTCGGGTTCGGGCTCGAGGTCGGAGTACGCCGCAAGGTGTTCCACCACCGCATTGACCGCCGCCGCGACGGGCACTGCGATGAGTGCTCCAGCCACTCCCGCCACGATCACGCCGCATCCAATCGCGACGATCACGCCCAGTGGATGCACCGAGACGAAGCGACCCATCAAGAACGGCTGCAACACGTGCGCCTCGAATTGCTGCACAGCAATCACCACGAGAAGCATCCACAGCGCGGTCCAGAAGCCGTGGGCGACCAAAGCAACCAGCACGGCAACCGTGCCCGAAATGGTGGCGCCGATCATCGGCACGAACGCTCCCAAGAACACCAACACACCGATGGCAGCAGTGAAAGGCACCCCGAGGATCGCGGCCCCCAACGCGATGCCCATGGCATCGGTCGCAGCAACGACCAATGTTGCCCGCACGAACTGGGTCAACGAGGTCCAGGCCACCTTGCCAGATGAGTCGGCACGCAACCGGGCAGCCCGAGGGAACAGCCGAACGAACCAACTCCAGATCAGTGGGCCATCGGCCAAGAAGAAGTAGCTGGCAAACAACACGATGAAGAACGCGGCGAACACGTGCCCCACGGTCGTTCCCAAAGCCGTCACGTGGCTCAGCACTGAGCCGCTGCTGATGCCAGTGAGTTGTTCTTGAATCTTCTCCAAGGCCTTGGAGAGGTCGTTATCGCTGATCTGCAAAGGACCTGTGGCCAACCAAGTGCGCACAGTCTCGATGCCCGCCGCGACTTGCTTGCTTAGGTCACCAATTCCAGAGCCAACCTGTTGGCCCACGAAGTACAAGAGCCCGCCAACAAGCCCGAGACCCAACAACACAATGATGAAGGCAGCCAAGCCGCGAGGAAGGCCGAGTTTCATCAACCTCTGGAGCACGGGCGCGGACATCGCAGCCAAGAGCAATGCGATCAGCAGCGGAAGCACGATCACCGCGAAATAGCTCAGCAGCCACAAGATCCCGTAGATCGCGACCGCAATGATGATTGCGCGCCATGCCCAAGCAGCTGCCAGATCGAAGGCCCAAGGCACCTGAGCGCGAGTGAAGTTCGATGGCCCTGACTCGATCACTGGCTCGCGTCTTTGACCAGCACGCATGCCAGCCCACTGCTGCGCCAGTCGCTCGCCCAGCGGCTCAGCCGTCTCGGTCTTGGCCTGGTCGCGGCGCGGTCTGCCGAAAATGCGTCGCGGCTCACTCATGAGCCAACCCTAGCTAGGCGATGGGGATTTCACAGCGAGTCAGTGCCAATGAGCATCGCGGCCAATTGGCGAGCGGCATCGGGATAGTCAGGGGCCAACAAGCCCACCGCAGCCAATACGTAGGAGGAGTCGACCACGATCCGCGGGTGCTGGGGATATTGCCAGCCGTCTTCGGAATCGCCGATCGCTCCACCCAAGATGCGCTTCGCCCGCTCGGGGGTGGCATGCCGCAACACCCCGCCTGAACCAACCAGCACATCCACCTCACGCAGGTCTTTGCCGCTGCGCTCCACCACCCGTCCATCGG
>CALMMO010000389.1 GCA_937868455.1 uncultured Marmoricola sp. | reverse complement strand
CGACTGAGGCGACCAGAGAACCAACAAGCGCCACCACCAGATTGAGGGTCTGGCGTCGGCTGCTACCGCGCCGCGCCTGAAACAACCCGATAAGGCAGCCAGCACTCAAACCGATCACGAGGAACCAGCCATCCACAAAGAATCTGCGACTCATCTCGAACTGCCCCATCAGCCAATTGCCGAAGAGCAGTTCAAAGTGTGCCGGCTTTGCCACTGAGTGCCAGATGAGTCCACCGACAATTCCGACCAGCGCCCAGCCAACCAGCCACATCAAAGCGCGCTTCATTGGGGGCCCCTCATCCCAAGCAACCTGGGCCGAGTAATTGCTTGAGGTCGGCCGATAACGCTGAACTTGGCTCAACCCGCAAGTCATCTCCCAGCCGAAGCAAGGTCGTTTGCGCTCTCGCCTGCAGTTTGAGCCGTACCTCGGTGCTGCCTGGGTGAGTGCGCAACACATCTTTGAGTTGGTCGACCACCGGTGGCGTGCACCGAGTCGCTGGAAGGGTGATGACCAAAGGACCTGCGCTGCCATGGGTGACGTCTGGTGCGGTGACCGAGCGGCCACGAACTGAGGGTTGTTCCTTGCTCAAGTCGAGGTTGCCATCGACGATGAGGAGCGTGTCTTCGATCAACATCGTGGAGAGCAAGCTGTAGGTGCCCGGGAAGAAGTTGACCTCAATGGAGCCGTGCAGGTCCTCCAAAGTCACGCTCGCCCACGCATCGCCCTTTTTTGTCAGTCTGCGATTGATCGAGGTGACCAAACCACAAATCTTCACAGACATCCGGTCAACAAGACCCTCATCGAACAAAGACCCAATGGTGTGGTCAGCCGAGCGCGCGAGCACGTGCTCCATGCCGTTGAGCGGATGGTCAGAGACATAGAGGCCAAGCATGTCGCGTTCGTGGGCCAACAGCGTTTGCTTGTCCCACTCATCAATCGTGGGTACGACGATGTTGACCCCAAAACCAGCCGCGTCGGTGTCATCAAGGTCAGCAAACAACGAGTCTTGACCGATGGCTTCGTTGCGTTTGATGTCGTTGTACTGATCAACCGCAGATTCAGCGATGGCCACCAAGGCCCGTCGCCCGTGCCCCAGCGAATCAAAGGCCCCGGCCTTGATGAGTGAATCAATAAGCCGTTTGTTGCAGACCTGACCGGGCACTTTGTTCATGAAGTCGCCAAAGTCGGTGAACCGGCCCTGCTCGCGACGCGTTTGCACAATCTGATCGACCACGTTGGCCCCGGCGTTACGCACCGCAGTGAATCCGAATCGGATATCAGTGCCCACCGGGGTGAAGTCAGCTTCGGACTCATTGACGTCAGGTGGCAACACCATGATCTTCATCCGGCGGCACTCGCCTAGATAGATCGCCATCTTGTCTTTGTCGTCTTTGACTGAGGTGAGAAGCGCAGCCATGTATTCGGCTGGGTAGTTGGCCTTGAGGTAGGCAGTCCAGTAGGACACCAAGCCGTAGGCAGCCGAGTGGGCTTTGTTGAAGGCATAGTCAGAGAACGGGACCAATATCTCCCACAGGGTGCTGATGGAGGCGGCGCTGAAGCCGCGCTCGGTCATGCCTGAGGAGAACTTCTCAAACTGCTTGTCGAGTTCTTCCTTCTTCTTCTTGCCCATCGCGCGCCGCAAAATGTCGGCCTCGCCCAGGGTGTAGCCAGCCAACTTTTGAGCGATCGCCATGACCTGCTCTTGGTAGACGATCAACCCGTAGGTGTCACCGAGCACATCCTCAAGTGCCTCAGCCAGGTGAGGGTGGATCGGCTCGATGGGCTCGCGACCGGTTTTGCGTTTGGCGTACTTGTTGTGGGAGTCGGCGCCCATCGGGCCTGGGCGGTAGAGCGCACCGACTGCAGAAATGTCTTCGAAGTTGTCTGGTTGCATGCTGCGCAAGAGCGCCCGCATAGGTCCACCATCGAGCTGGAACACACCCAGGGTGTCGCCTGCCTGCAACAAGCGGTAAGTCAGTGGGTCATCGAGTGTGAGTTCCTCAAGGACCACCTTGACGCCACGGTTGTTGGCGATGTTGACCAAGGCATCATCAAGGACGGTGAGGTTGCGCAGCCCCAGGAAGTCCATTTTGATCAACCCGAGCTTTTCGCACGTGGGGTAGTCAAACTGCGTGATGATGGCGCCGTCTGCCTCGCGTCGCATCACCGGGATGATCTCTTGCAGTGGGACGCTCGACATGATCACGCCAGCGGCGTGCACGCCCCACTGCCGCTTGAGTCCTTCGATGCCCACCGCAGTTTCCACTACGCGCTTGACGTCGGCATCGGATTCGTAGAGCGCCCGGAACTCGCCCCCGTCGGAGTAACGCGGGTGCGAAGGGTCAAAGATCTGCTTGAGCGGCACGTCTTTGCCCATCACTGCCGCTGGCATCACCTTGGTGATCCGGTCGCCCATGGCGTAGGGGTAGCCCAGGATGCGGCTGGAGTCTTTGACGGCCTGCTTGGCCTTGATGGTGCCGTAGGTGACGATCATCGAGACCCGGTCATCGCCGTACTT
>CALMMO010000388.1 GCA_937868455.1 uncultured Marmoricola sp. | reverse complement strand
AGCGAGGGCAAGACGGTCTTGTTGTGCGAAGTCGAGGGCCGACAGGGCATTGCCCAACTCTTTGATGTGGCCCCCTTGCCTTACCTCGAACGCCGCATCGCCAAACCCAACGGTGAGCTATTTGCGCTGGCGATTGATGCTGAGTCGGCGTTGATGGAGTACCTCGCGATGTACTACCACCTCGGTCGCGCCGGAAAGGCCCTGGACAAGTTTGGTGTGATCGACTTCGCGACCACCATTGCTCCGGGCGTGCGCGATGTGCTGCTGACCGGCAAGGTTTATGAGGCGGTCAAGCGCAATGCCCGCAACAAGGGTGCGCGCACGTACGACGCCGTCGTACTCGATGCCCCGCCCACCGGCCGGATTGCTCAGTTCCTCGGGGTCAATGAGGAGCTGGCTGATTTGGCGAAGGTTGGCCCGATCAAGTCGCAGGCCGACAGCGTCGCGGCTCTGATGCGTGGGCCTGCCACCAAGATCCATCTGGTCACGGTGCTGGAGGAGATGCCGGTGCAGGAGACCGCTGATGCGGTCGAGGAGCTCAGCGCGGCTGGCCTGAACATCGGCACCATCTTCCTCAACATGGTCCGCCCTCAGGTGCTCGATGAGACGCAGCGCGACAAGCTTGCCAAGGTCGCCACGAAGAGCGTTGCTGACCAACTCACCAAGGTCGGCTTGGACCCCCACCTTGCCGAAGCATTGATCGAGGAAGGCCGCTTTCACGGCGTACGCCGCCAACTCGAAGACCAACAGCGCGCCATCGTGTCTGCGCTCGGCAAGCCAGTCGTGGAGTTGCCACTACTTGCTGATGGAGTCGACGCGGGCGGACTTCTTGAGTTGGCCGCCCTGATCGAAGGTGAAGTCCGATGAAGACGCGCACTAGTGCGGCCACGCTCGACATCGACGCCCTGATCGATGATCGAGCCACCCGGATCGTGGTGTGCTGTGGCTCTGGCGGCGTCGGCAAGACCACGACCAGCGCAGCCTTGGCGTTGCGGGCAGCGCAGAGGGGTCGCAAGGTCGTCGTACTCACCATTGATCCCGCGCGCCGCTTGGCCCAGTCGATGGGCATCCAAGCACTAGATAACACGCCTCGACCGGTGCCGGGTGTGGGCAAAAAGGGCGGATCTTTGGACGCGATGATGCTCGACATGAAGCGCACCTTTGACGAGGTGGTGGAGTCTCAAGCAAGCCCGGAGAAGGCTCAACAGATCTTGAAGAACCCCTTCTATATCGCGGTTTCCAGCAGTTTTGCGGGCACGCAGGAATACATGGCGATGGAGAAGTTGGGGCAACTGGATCAACAAGCCAGGCGCACGGGCCGCTGGGATTTGATCGTGGTCGACACCCCGCCTTCGCGCAGCGCACTGGACTTCCTGGACGCCCCTGAACGACTCTCAAGCTTCCTTGACGGCAGGTTCATGAGGTTGTTGTTGGCTCCGGCGCGCGGCGGCGCGCGCTTCATGACAATGGGACTGGGCCTGGTTACGGGCGCCTTAGCCAAGATCATCGGGGCGCAAGTGTTGCGCGATATGCAGACCTTCGTCAGCGCATTCGACACCCTGTTTGGCGGGTTCCGGGCTCGCGCCCAACGCACCTTCGAGTTGTTGCAGGCCCCTGGCACGTCCTTTGTCGTGGTGGCTGCGCCGGAGCCTGACGCGTTGCGCGAGGCAGCGTTCTTCGTCGAGCGGCTCACTCACGAGCGCATGCCGTTGGCCGGGCTCGTGGTCAACCGGGTCACCGATCTCCCCAGCGGTGCTATTTCGGCCGAGGCAGCCCTGGCCGCGACCGAGCGGCTCGGCAAGACCCAGGCCGCACAACTGACGAGCGGATTGTTGCGTTTGCACGCCGAGCGCGTACGACGCGTCGCCCGCGAAACCCGACTCCAAGAGCGGTTCGCGGCCGCGCACCCGGGTGTGCGCATCGTGGAAGTGCCGGCCCAGCCCGGCGACGTACATGACCTGGATGGTCTGCAGAACATCGGAACCCTGCTGGCCCGCTAGCCCCGGCCCCGTATTCTGTTCCCCATGTCTGCGAATCCCGAGCCTCTTAGCGCTGCCCGCATTGGCTCCCACTTGGGTGTCATCGCAGCCGTGGCTGTGGCCATGGGGCTGCTTGTGGGTGGGCTTGCCATCCCGTTCGCGGTCGGCGCGGGCATTGGTGCGCGCGGTCTTGCGAGCAGCGTCGCGAGCCTGCCCAAGACCCTGGAAACTGAGCCGCTGCGCCAGGCATCAAAGATCTTGGACAACAAGGGCAACGTCATTGCCACCTTCTATGACGAGAACCGGATTAACGTCAAATACGAACAAATCTCCCCGGCCATGGTTAATGCCATCGTGGCGGTTGAGGATTACCGGTTTTGGAAACACGGCGCGATCGACCTTAAGGGCACCTTGCGAGCGGCGCTGAAGAACCTCGCATCAGGCGGACAGGTTGTTCAGGGTGGTTCGTCGATCACCCAGCAGATGGCCAAGCTCACTCTGCTTGCTCAGGCGAAGACCGAGTCGGAAAAGAAAGCCGCGACAGCAGACACGCTGGCCCGCAAGATTACCGAGTTGCGGCACGCGATTGCCTTTGAGCAAAACCACTCCAAGAAGTGGATCTTGACGAGATATCTCAACATCGCCTTCTTTGGTGACCAGTCCCACGGCATCCAAGCTGCCGCTCGGCACTATTTCTCGGTCGACGCCAAAGACCTCAACGTCCAGCAGGCTGCGATGTTGGCTGGCCTGGTGAAGAACCCCAACGTCTACAACCCGACCGCCTCCAAAGACGCCGCGCTGTCTCGGCGCAACGTTGTGCTCGACCAGATGCAGAAATACGGCTACCTCTCCCGTGGCGAACTGGCCGACTTGAAGGCAAAGCCGCTCGGACTCAAGCGCAGTCCTAACCGCAACGGCTGCATCTCGTCGGTGGCGCCGATCTTCTGCGACTACGTCTACAACTTCCTCATGGCCGACCCTGCCCTCGGGGAAACTAAACAGGGTCGCGAAAACCTGCTCCGCAACGGTGGTTTGACCATCTCCACCACGATGGACCCCCGATTCCAGGCAGCCGCGGATCGCTCGACGTCGACGTATGTCGGACGCAAAGACCAAGCCGTTGGAGCCCTCGCCAGCGTGCAACCGGGCACCGGGCTCGTGCGTGCCGTCTCGCAATCGCGCCCACTGGGACTCGATCCCCGCAAGGGCGAGACCACCTTGAATTTCGCGATTCCCACCGAGTTGGGCAAGGCACAGCGCTTCCAGGCTGGGTCGACCTTCAAGGTTTTCGTGCTGGCTGCAGCCCTCGAAGAGGGCATCAACCCACGCACCTCGCTGTGGTCCCCGCCCACTCTCGACATTTCGCAAAACTCGTTCCCAGACTGCCGTGGCAACTACCCGGTGGGCTCCAACTATCACGTGTCGAACTCCACCGGATCAGGCGTGTTCAGCCTCTACACCGGCACGCAGCACTCGGTGAACACCTTCTTCATCAAACTGACCAAGATGACTGGGTTGTGCGACCCCTGGCGCTTGGCCAGGTCGATGGGCATGACGTTGACTAACACCGGTTCACACCCCACTCGCACACCCAACTTTGCGTTGGGGGCCGCCGGGTCGAGCCCGCTTGAAACCGCTTCGGCGTACGCCACCTTCGGGTCGCGTGGCACCTACTGCAAGCCCCTGCCGATCGTGGAGATCCGCAACTCCGAGGGTGGGGTCTTTAAGAAGTACGAGCCTGAGTGCAAGCGGGTGATGAGCGAATACACCGCCGACGTAGTCAACGACGTGTTGCGCGGTGTGCAGTTGCCTGGCGGCTTTGGCTACGGCGCTGGCCTCTCGCTTACAGTGCCATCGGCAGGCAAGACCGGTACCACGCAGGACAACAAGGCCGTGTGGTTCTCCGGTTACACCCCCGACCTCGCGACAGCCGCAGTCATCGGCGGTTCGAACAAGTTCGGCATTCCGATCACGTTGAAGGGCCAAGTCGTGGGTGGCCGCTATGTCAGCAGCAGCATCGCCTTCGGTTCAACGCTTGCTGGCCCCATGTGGGGTGCGG
>CALMMO010000387.1 GCA_937868455.1 uncultured Marmoricola sp. | reverse complement strand
ACAGCCTCTTGGATGGACCTGAAGCCGAGTTCGGCCAACAGTTCGCGCACCTCTTGGGCGATGAACCGGAAGAAGTTCTCCACGAACTCAGGCTGTCCTGAGAAGCGCTCACGCAAGACTGGGTTTTGAGTGGCAACGCCAACGGGGCAGGTGTCGAGGTGACACACCCGCATCATCACGCAGCCGGAGACGACTAGCGGCGCGGTTGCGAACCCGAACTCTTCGGCCCCCAACAACGCCGCGATGATGACATCGCGCCCGGTCTTGAGTTGCCCATCGGTCTGCACGACGATCCGGTCGCGTAGTCCGTTGAGCAGCAAGGTCTGTTGGGTTTCGGCTAGGCCTAGTTCCCACGGACCACCGGCGTGCTTGAGCGAGGTCAAGGGTGAGGCGCCGGTGCCGCCGTCGTGCCCGGAGATGAGCACGACGTCTGCGTGGGCCTTTGACACTCCTGCCGCCACGGTTCCGACCCCCACCTCGGCGACGAGTTTGACGTGCACTCGAGCCGACGGGTTGGAGTTCTTGAGGTCGTGGATCAGTTGAGCAAGATCCTCGATCGAGTAGATGTCGTGGTGAGGTGGCGGACTGATCAGCCCCACCCCAGGGGTTGAGTGCCGCGTCTTGGCGACCCACGGATACACCTTGTGGCCGGGCAGTTGACCGCCCTCACCGGGCTTGGCGCCTTGGGCCATCTTGATCTGGATGTCGTCGGCGTTGGTGAGGTACTGCGAGGTCACGCCGAACCTCCCCGAGGCAACCTGCTTGATCGCCGAGCGACGTTCGGGGTCATAGAGCCGATCTGGGTCTTCGCCGCCCTCACCGGTGTTGGACTTCGCGCCCAGCCGGTTCATGGCGATGGCCAAGGTCTCGTGTGCCTCTTGGCTAATCGAGCCGTAGGACATCGCGCCGGTCGAGAAGCGCTTCACAATCGCCTCAATCGGTTCGACTTCATCGATAGAGATCGCCGTGCGCTCTTTGAAGCCGAACAGACCCCGAAGAGTCATCAAGCGTTCGGCCTGCTCATTGACACGTGAGGTGTATTGCTTGAAGACCTCAAACTGACCGGTGCGCGTGGCGTGCTGCAACCGGAATACTGTTTCAGGGTCAAACAGATGAGGTTCGCCTTCACGACGCCACTGGTACTCACCACCGACTGCAAGATCGCGGTGAGCCGATCCGATGCCATCAAGTGGGTACGCCGTGCGGTGACGTTGGGCCACTTCCTCAGCGATCACGTCAAGCCCAATGCCACCCAACTTGCTCGTGGTCCCGGTGAAATACCGGTCGATGAGTTCTTTGGAAAGGCCTAGAGCTTCAAAGATCTGCGCACCGGTGTAAGAAGCCACGGTGGAGACGCCCATCTTCGACATCACCTTCAAGACGCCCTTGCCAAGTGCCTTGACCAGGTTCTTGACGGCCACGTCGCCATCGACCTTGACGTAATAGCCATCGCGGGCGAGATCTTCGACTGACTCCATCGCCAGGTAGGGGTTGACCGC
>CALMMO010000386.1 GCA_937868455.1 uncultured Marmoricola sp. | reverse complement strand
CGATGGTGGTGAAGATCGTGTCGGGCAAGGATCGGATTTGGTCCTCACAGGAGTGCCCTGCAGCGATCACGACCCAAGAGGTGATCGCTCGCGCGAACAAGCCAAGTGAAGTCACCGTCGTGTGGAACGGTCGCCGCTCGGAGCCTGAATGTCCTGATGGCACTGCCTGGGCGCGCATTGGCACTTACCACGTTCTGGCGGCGGCGATCGGTGGACAACCGACCGATGTGCAGTTTGAACTGGTCGGGCCGAAGAAGACGGTGATCACCAAGACGGCGAAACCAAAGCCGACGAAGTCACCGACGGCGGGGACGACCAAGTCGCCCACTGCGAGCCCGACTAAGAAGCCTTAGAGACCGCAGCACTCAAAGCTGGCTGCTCACGCAACAGCGGGGCGCTTAGACGTAGCGCTCCAAGATGCTCGACTCAGCCAACCGGGATAGACCTTCGCGCACCGAACGGGCACGTAGCTCCCCGACTCCATCGACGTCGCGCAGATCTTCGACGCTGGCCGAGAGCAGCTTTTGCAGGCTGCCAAAGTGGTTGACCAATCGGTCGGCAACCGAGCCAGGCAGGCGCGGCACCCGGGCCAGCAACCGGTGCCCTCGTGGGGTCACCGAGTGGTCCAGAGGCTCACTGGCGGGCAGGCCAAGGGATGAGGTCACGATGGCCACATCGACAAGTTCGGCTGGGTTGAGGGCAGCCAGCGTCTCCAACACGGAGGTGACTGTGCCGTCTCCTCGTGAGTGCGGGGTGTAGTCGCGGACTACCAACTGACGCTCAGACTCAACGCCGGAGACGAGTTCTTCCAGTTGCAGCGCGAGCAGGCGGCCCTCGCTGCCGAGTTCGACGACGTAGTCCTCGACCTCGCGTGCGATGCGAGCCACCATTTCGAGTCGCTGAGCCACCACTGCAACGTCGCGAACCGTGACCAGGTCCTCAATTTCGAGTGCGGAGAGAGTGCTGCTGACCTCATCGAGTCGAGTCTTGTAGCGCTCGAGGGTCGCCAGTGCTTGGTTGGCCCGAGACAAGATGGCGCCGGAGTCTTCGAGCACGTAGCGAATGTCGCCGACGTAGACCGCAATGATCTGCATCGATTGCGACACCGAAATGACTGGGAAGTTGGTCTGTTTGGCCACGCGATCGGCAGTGCGGTGTCGGGTGCCGGTCTCTTCAGAGGGGATGTTGGAGTCGGGCATCAAGTGGGAGGCAGCGCGAATGATGCGGCTGCCGTCGCGCTCCAAGATGATTGCGCCGTCCATTTTGGCCAGCTCGCGAAGTCCGGTGGCGGTGAACGGGACATCGAGGTCGAACCCGCCCGTTGCCATCGCTTTGACCACTTTGTCGTGGCCCATCACGATCAGCGCACCAGTGCGCCCACGCAAGATGCGCTCAAGCCCGTCTCGCAAGGCGGTGCCGGGCGCAATCGCGGCCAGGGTCGCACGCAAGCGAGCGTGGTGGTCTTGACGGTCGACGGGAGACACGCAGCTTTCCTTCCCCGACTAGGTGTGGTGAAACGCCTACGGGCGCAGTGTAGGTGCACAACAGGCATCTGCGCTGCATCTTTATGACACCGTGACGGTTAGATCGCGTAGGGCCCGGTGACAGGTTGTTTTTGCTGGTCGAGCAACCGCACGTGCTGCAGCGCCTCGGTGATGTGACCAACCTCCAGAACGCGCATGCCCTCGATGACTTTGGACTTGCCCGCAGTGCTGGCGCTATCTGCCGGAACGACTGCGGCCCTGAAGCCGAGTCGGGCCGCTTCGGCGAGTCGTTGAGGCAAATCACGCACTCGGCGCAGCTCACCTGAGAGCCCGATTTCGCCAATGGCAACGATCTCGCGACCCAGCGGTCGACCGATGTGCGCCGAGGCGATGGCAAATGCGATCGCGGTGTCGTTGGCAGGCCCGCTGAGCTTGGCCCCGCCGACGGTGGACACGAACACATCGTGAGCGTGTGTATGCAAGCGAGCGTGCTGTTGCAACACAGCCAAAACCATGGCAACCCGAGAATTGTCGACCCCGGCGGTGGTGCGACGCGGACGCTCAGCAGAGGTGCGGGTGACCAGCGCCTGGACCTCGGCAAGCAGCGGTCGACGGCCTTCCATGGTCACCGACACGCAGGTGCCTGGGATCTGGCCGTGTTGGTGGTCGAGGAACAGTCCGGTCGGGTCAGTGATCGCCACGATGCCATCGGAGGAGAGGTCAAAGCACCCCACTTCGTCGATGGGACCAAACCGGTTCTTCACAGCCCTGACCATGCGCAGGCGGGAGTTGCGATCGCCCTCAAAAGCCAAGACGACATCGACGAGGTGCTCGAGCACACGCGGCCCGGCGATCGAGCCGTCTTTGGTCACGTGGCCCACCAGAACCAACGTGATGTTGCGGACCTTGGCCATGCGGATCAAGGCGGCGGCCACCTCTTTGACCTGGGAGACCCCGCCCGGGACCCCGTCAATGTCGGCAGCCGAAATGGTTTGGATCGAGTCGATCACCAAGAGTTTGGGCCGCACCGCCTCCACATGCCCAAGCACGGCGCCAAGGTCGGTCTCTGCAGCCAGGTAAAGCTCATCGCGCACGGCGTCGGTGCGGTCTGCTCGCATGCGGACCTGGGCGCTGGACTCCTCGCCGGTGATGTAGAGAGTGCGCTGGTTTGCCTGTGCAGTGCGGGCGGCAACCTCGAGCAGGAGCGTCGACTTGCCCACACCGGGATCGCCAGCCAACAAGATCGCCGCACCTGGGACGAGCCCGCCGCCGAGCACTCGATCAAGCTCTGGAACCCCGCTGGGTCGGGCCTGCGACTCCTCGGCCGGGACTTGCCCGATCGGACGCGCCGGAGCGGTCACGGGGCCGGCCTGCACCCGCGATCGGGGGACCGCGGCTTGCTCGGCGACACTGCCCCAGGCCTGGCATTCACCGCAGCGTCCGACCCACTTAGCTGTCGCCCACCCGCACTCACTGCAGGTGAAGGATGCGCGCTGTCGGGCCTTAGAGGTGCTCATGCGTTCGAACGATAGTTCGAATCACCGACAGTTTGTGGACCGACTCGCGACAGGGCCGCTTCTAGCTAGACTTGGAACGTTCAAGGAGGTGTGAGATATGGACGACCAGAGCGTCGGCGTACCTCCGACCCTTGCCAGCGTTGCCGAACTCGCAGGCGTCTCTCGCCAGACTGTCTCGAACGCGATCAACAACCCCGAGCTTCTCCGCCCCGACACGCTTGAGCGGGTGCTCGGCGTGATTGCGAACGTCGGCTACACCCCTAACCGTGCCGCGCGTCAGTTGCGCAGTGGCAGCAGCCACCTGATCGGGCTGCGTTTCGACCCCCCACAAGAACACACCGCAAACGCGTTGATGGATCGGTTCTTGCACACTCTCGTGCAGACCACGCGCGCCACCGGTCACCACATTCTGTTGTTCGCAGGTGCGGCGGGCGACCCACTTGATGGGTACGACGACCTACTTCGCTCCACAGCGGTTGATGCGTTCGTGCTTACCGACACCTACACCGGCACACCACAGGCGGCTTGGCTCCAAGAGCGAGGCGCACCGTTTGTGGCGTTCGGCAGGCCCTGGGACGACCCGGAGGCTTCACATTCCTGGGTCGATGTTGATGGGGGTGCCGGTGTTGCTCAGGCCACCGACCACCTGATCGGTGCAGGTCACACGGCGATCTCATGGCTCGGCTGGGAGGCCTCGAGCCGAATTGGTGAAGACCGACGCTCGGGGTGGCAGCGGCGCATGGATGAAGCCGGGCTGCCCACGCACGGGTTAGCTGAACGGATCACCGACAACGCTGACGCCGCGCGGTTGGCGGCTCACCAGCAAATCGACAACGGCGCCTCGGCCTTCGTCTGTGCCAGCGACACGATGGCTCTGGGCGTGCTCCAAGCCCTAGCTGAGCGCGGCCTTAGCGCGGGCACCGACACTGGGTTGGTGGGCTTTGATGACTCCGCGGCTGCCCAAATTGTGGGCCTGAGTTCGGTGCGTCAACCGTTGGAGCAGGTTGCAGTTGAGGTGGTGGCCGCGCTGCACGACATCCTTGATGAGCCCAGTGGCGATCGCACGGGACTGGTGCTCACGCCGACTCTCGTCGTACGACGTTCTAGTAGCGCTTAGTCCACACGTTGATCGCGTAATCAACGCTGGTGCCCTCATGGGAGCCAATGATCGAGTTGGCCGTCGTCGGGTCGAACTCGATACGAACCACAGCTTCGAAGTCGGCTCGCGTATCGAAGGCCCATCGGGTCGTGATCGCGGTGCGCTGCCAGCCTCGGCTGAGCCAAAACCGCTCAACCGCATCGGGATCAATCTTTGGATAGCCGCGGCGAAACCAAGATCCAAAGGTTGAGGCGCTGGCGTCGTTGTCGATGACGTGGGCGATCGCGCCACGTCGCATCACCCGGTCGAGTTCGCGCAGACCTGGCTCGCATCCGGGCCCGAAGAAGTAGGCCCAGCGAGCCTGCATCCAGTCGATGCTGGCATCGGGAACAGGGAGGGCCGTGGCTGAACCCTGCATCACTTTGGCGTTGGTCAACGCCCGCACTCGCCGAGTCGCGATCTGGCATAGGCCCGAATGCGGTTCGACACCAGTCACCGAACGCGCCCCGGCTGCCCAGGTGGGTAGATGGAATCCAGTGCCGCAGCCAATATCGAGTACGTCTAGACCGTGCCAGCTTGAGAGTGCGGCCTCGACTAGGCGATCAGGATCGAAGGCGTGGTTTTCGAGTTCGTACGTCGCTGGGTAATCCCAGATGTTGGCCGATTTGATGCCGCCTTTGGCGACAGTGAAACTCAAATCCGAACTAGGCCCTGCGTGGTCGCGAAGTTGACGGTGCTGATCCCGGGGCTGCCGTTGGGCGCAACCCAGGCGACGTCAACGTCGTCGAGGGGGTGTTCGATCGGTTGGCCAAGCCACTGGCTCACGCGTTGAGAATCTCCGGCGATCTCGATCGACTGCAAGGAGATGTTTCCGCTCGCTCCAGCGCTGGGGTGATCACTTGGGTCGATGTCCCACTTGATGAAGAACGGCAACTGGGGGTCACTTTGCAGACCGCGAACGCCTAGTTGGTGCCAGCGCAGTTCGGTGCCATCTGGACGGTGTCGGTTGCCGACGGCAGCTTCGCGGCCAAGCCGCTCTTCGTACGGCGCCAAGTCATCAACTGCAACGACCCAGCCAAGCCAGCCTCCGCCTTGCTCGCTGCGGGCACGTACTGCCTGACCAAAGGGTGCCTTGTCTGAGGCTGGGTGATCGAGCACTTCGACCACTTCGATGTAGACGCCGCCTGCGAGGGGGAGGATCCGGTTGCGGGTGCCGAAGCGAGGGTGAACGCCTCCGTCTCGGAAGTCCTCGCCCAATTGCTCTGAAAGTCGGGCGGCAGTTGCGGCCGCCCCATCGGGACCGGCTGCGAACGAGAGGTGATCCAAACGCATATGCGCATTCTCACTGCCGGGATTGCGGGGGATGACACCGGGGTCTATCAAGTTGCAAAGCGCAACCTTTGTTCAGGTTAGGAACCAGTGGTGCTGGCCAACGCGGACACGTAAGTGTCAACCGCTCCGCGCAAGAGCGGGTGATCTTGACCATCGGAGACTTACGCGAGCTACCCCAAGGCCGCGCCATCGTGTTCGCCTCCGGCACACCAGCCACCCTGATCGAACCACAACCCTGGTACACCAGCCCCCACGCCGAAACGATCACCAACTCCCTGCACCGCTACGGCCCCCGGTCAACCGCAACCGCCCCGTCCCCGAACGTGGGGGAGCGGCCGGTGCCACTGGGGTCTGATTGGACTGTGGAGCCAATGTGATGAGCGATATCGACGAGTTCCTAGAAGATGTGGGCGTGGGTGAGTTCGAGGAAGCGCCTGTGAAGAACTACTACGCCACCGTGGCCGACTTCGTGGATGGGTTCCTCAGCGTCAACTACGCACGACCCGTGTCCGCCCAACACACCACATTCCGCTGGTGCCCCTACTGGTGGGAACACGCCGAAGCAATCGCCCGGCTAGAGGCACTGTGGACCGCCTGGGAAGCCATGCGACTAGACCCCACCACCGGCCGCGCCGCATGGTGGCGCGACTACTGCGACCCCACCATGAACGCCCTATGCAACGCCGAAGGACCCTTCCGGGCCTGCTCAGACACCCAACACCAAACACAACCCAACCTGCCGCTCAGCCCCCCACCCCACGGCCTGTTCCCCTAACCCCCGAATCGCGTCTCCAGGCAGATCACGCAGAAAGTTTGCCCGCCAACACGACACCGCACACAACTCAGCGGGCCACCGCCTAAGTCGGCGACCCTTGCCAGGGGCGACATGCCTGTGGTTATGTCCATTTGTGAATTTCGGGGTCGCCATTCGTAGCCGGCTGTTTGTTGGTGGGTTGTCGTTGGCTGTGGTGTTGGGGTCGTGGTCGTTTGGGGAGGCTGCGTCTGCCGCGGACCCGTCTCCGGTGGCGGATCCGTCTGCGTCGGTGTCGGTGGCTCCTGCAGGGCAGGACATCGAGGGGTATCAGTCACGTCCGGATCGGGTCTCAGCTGGTGTGACGGCCCGGGTCTCTGGTGAGCCGGTCGCGGTTTTGGATGAGACCTCCCCCACCACGCTGGTGATCGCGAACCCGGACGGTTCATGGACCACCGATACCGCCCCGGAGCCAGTACGCGCGGTCGATGAGACCGGTGTGTGGGCTGAAATCGACACCACCCTGGTCGCTGTTGATGGAGGCTATGCCCCACGTAACGCGTTGGGTGACCTGATGGTCACCGATGGGGGCGGTAGGACGTTCGCATCCATGGATGTGGAAGGGCGTGGCCTGGATTGGAAGTGGCCCGACCAACTCCCCATACCTGCTATTGAGGGCGCGATTGGAGGTGCTTTTTCGAGAATTTTCGCGAATCGCATCA
>CALMMO010000385.1 GCA_937868455.1 uncultured Marmoricola sp. | reverse complement strand
TCGACCGTCGCGTTGGGCGATGGCGATCAGTTCGGCCAGCCCTCGCTCAGCAGGAGCAGATAGCGTCATGACTCAAATGCCTCCGGCGGTGGGCAACTGCACACCAGGTGGCGGTCGCCGTACGCATTGTCGATGCGGCCCACAGGCGGCCAGTACTTGTCGGGGTCCACACCGGCTGGGAAGGCTGCCACCATGCGGTCATAACCCAGGTCGCCCAGCACCACAGCGGCCGTGTGAGGCGCCCCGCGCAACGGTGAGGACTCTGCAGACCACTCCCCTGAGGCAACCTTGTCGACCTCGCCCTTGATCGCGATCATCGCGTCGCAGAAGCGGTCCAACTCGCGCAGATCCTCAGACTCCGTCGGCTCAACCATCAGCGTTCCCGCCACCGGGAAGCTCATAGTCGGGGCATGGAAGCCGTAGTCGATGAGGCGCTTGGCAACGTCGTCGACGCTCACACCGGTGTCTTTCGTCATCGGGCGCAAGTCCAAGATGCACTCGTGCGCGACCAGCCCGGCGTTGCCGGTGTAGAGCACTGGGAAGTGATCGTGCAGGCGCTGAGCCACATAGTTGGCCGCCAACACCGCACTTGCAGTGGCCTTGGTCAGACCTTCGGCTCCCATCATTGCGATGTAGGCCCACGAAATCGGCAAGATGCCTGCAGAGCCGAATGGCGCGGCCGAGATCGGGCCGATGCCCTCACGGCGCTCGGCGTCGGGGTGGTTGGGGTGGCTTGGCAAGAAGGGCGCCAAGTGCTCGCGCACTCCGACCGGACCAACTCCAGGACCGCCGCCACCGTGAGGGATGCAGAAGGTCTTGTGGAGGTTCAGGTGCGAGACATCGCCACCGAACTTGCCTGGGGATGCATAACCAAGCACGGCGTTGAGGTTCGCCCCGTCGACGTACACCTGTCCACCGACGCCGTGGACGGTCTCGCACAACTCGGTGATGCCTTCTTCGTAGACACCGTGAGTGGAGGGGTAGGTCACCATGATCGCCGCGAGGTGGTCTGCGTGCTCCTCGCACTTGGCCTTGAGGTCGTCAAGATCAACCTCACCGGTCTCGGTCGCCTTCACCACCACGACCCGCATTCCGGCCATCACGGCAGATGCGGCGTTGGTGCCGTGCGCGGAACTTGGGATCAAGCACACATCGCGTTGGTCATCGCCGCGTGAGTGGTGGTAGCCACGGATCGCCAGCAACCCGGACAACTCACCTTGCGAGCCAGCGTTGGGTTGGATCGAGACGCGGTCGTAGCCGGTCACGATCGCCAACCATGACTCCAGCGTCGAGACCAATTCGGCATATCCACGGGCGTCGTCGGCTGGGACGAACGGGTGCAAGTTGGCAAACCCAGGCAAGCTGATGGGTTCCATCTCGGTAGTGGCATTGAGCTTCATGGTGCACGAGCCCAGCGGGATCATTCCCCGATCAAGTGCGTAGTCACGGGCGCTCAGGGTGCGCAGGTAACGCAACATGCCGGTCTCAGAGTGGTGTGCATGGAAGACCGGGTGCTCCAAGTAGCCCGTCGTACGACGCAGCATCTGCGACGTTGAGCCTGACACGACCTCGGAGCCGCCAAGGGCTGTGACCAAGTCAGCGACGATCTTGGCAGTGGTGGTTTCGGAGCAGGAAATGCCAACCGTGTGCTCATCCACTCGGCGTACGGCGATGCCCGCAGCGCGACATGCCGCCACCGCAGCGTCAGCATCGCCGACAGTGAGGGTGAGGGTGTCGAAGAAGTCATCGTGCACGACCGTGACACCAGCATCGCGAAGGCTTTGGGCCAGCGAGGCCGCACGGGCCTGAACCCGCTCGGCGATCGCCCGCAAACCGCTGGGACCGTGGTAAACCGCATACATCGAGGCGGTCACAGCCAACAGCACCTGGGCGGTGCAGATGTTGGAGGTCGCCTTGTCTCGGCGGATGTGTTGTTCGCGGGTCTGCAGAGCAAGGCGATAGGCAGGGTTGCCCTGGGCGTCGATGGAAACCCCGACGAGGCGTCCGGGCATGTGGCGTTCGAGCCCTGAGCGCACAGCCATGAAGCCGGCGTGTGGTCCGCCGTAGAACAGCGGAACGCCAAAGCGTTGGCTCGAGCCGATCGCGACGTCAGCGCCCAGGCTTCCTGGGGACTCCAGAACCGTCAGCGCCAAGAGGTCTGCGGCGACAACTGCCAACGCGTTTCGAGCGTGAGCCTCATCGATGATGCTTCGCGGGTCCCAAATCCGACCGGAAGCGCCGGGGTACTGAATCAACACGCCGCACAACGGTCCCTCTGGCAGGCCAGCGGAAAGATCGGCGACGACCACCTCGATGCCCATGGCGTGAGCACGGGTGCGCACCACTGCCTGAGTCTGGGGAAGCGCGTCAGCGTCGACGAGGAAGGGGCCTTCGGCCTTGCGGTTTGCCCGACGTACCAACGTCATGGCCTCGGCCGCAGCCGTGCCTTCGTCAAGGAGCGAAGCATTGGACATATCCAACCCGGTGAGGTCGCCAATGACCGTCTGGAAGTTCAGCAAAGCCTCAAGTCGTCCTTGAGAGATTTCCGGCTGGTAGGGCGTATAGGCGGTGTACCACGACGGGTCTTCAAGCAGATTGCGCCGAATCACCGCGGGCGTGATGGTGCCGTAGTAGCCAAGGCCGATCATCGGTTCCAGCGCCACATTGGCATCTGCCAGCGAGCGCAGCTTGGCTGCTGCTTCTTCCTCCGAGAGCGCCGGGGGCAAATTCATCGCCTCGGCGTTGCGAATGCGGTGCGGGACCGCAGCGTCCATCAGTGAGTCGAGGCTGTCATATCCCAAGAACTGCAACATCGCGCTCTGATCGGCATCAGAGGGACCGATATGGCGATCGACGAAGGTGGGTTCGACAGGGGTATGCAAAGACATGAAGGCTCCCATCCGAATCGACGAGTACGTCGACCCTGGTCCCCCTCAGTCAGCGGACGCCTTCTGAGTTGCCACCCTATGCATGGTCCTTTGCGCCTGAGAGGTTCCGGGGAGTGTTGCCCCTTCGGCGCTCCCCTGAGGATCAGGTGGAGACTCTCCCATGCAAGGTTGATAGCAGGGCTGAAACTACCAGCCCCCGGGGCCAATGTGCGGCTCCCGGGGGCTGAAATATTTGAGGACGCTAGGTCAGCCGGTCATCCGTGCCCGGCGACGCGCGGCGAGTTCGTCATTCGCATCAGTCTCTTCGCTGACGGTGCGCTCGCTCGGCAAACTCGACAGCGAGCCTTCGATCTCACGCCACACGCCACCGATGGCGATGCCAAAGACACCCTGACCGCCTTGCAACAAGTCAATAACCTCATCGTTAGAGGTGCATTCGTAGACGCTGGCGCCATCGCTCATCAAGGTGACGCGGGTGAGGTCGTCGGTGCCGCGCTCACGCAAGTGCTGAACCGCAATGCGCACCTGCTGCAACGAGATGCCAGCATCAAGGAGACGCTTGATGACCTTGAGGATCAAGATGTCGCGGAAGGAGTAGAGCCGCTGGGTGCCAGAGCCGGTGGCGCTGCGAACCGTGGGCTCGACCAGGCCGGTGCGGGCCCAGTAGTCGAGTTGGCGGTAGGTGATCCCAACCGCGTTGCACGCCGTGGGACCGCGGTAGCCAAGATCGCTGGGAAGCGGAGACACGTCATCGGCAAAGAGCAGGCCTTGCTCTTCAGCCTCGAGTGCGGCCTCAACGACCTCTGCATCTGCGTTGGGGGCACCGCCCTGAACCAGATCGCTCACGTGCTTCTCCATCATCTAATTGGTGCATTGGCTACTCCGACGAGGCCCTCAACGACCCACCCGGCTAAAGATCACAGCCATGGAGTTACAACGAAGACACTCGTAAAGATAAAGCTCAGGTTGAGACTTTGCCACCACCGACACGTTTCGGCGTGTCGAAACTTTCAAGTCTCACTTGAAACTTCAGGAAGGCTCAGTGCCGGCCTCAAAGTCATCAGGTGAGACCTGATCGAGGAACTCCCTAAACCTTTCGACCTCGTCGTCTTGCACTTCGGCTGCCTCGACCGCGTCTGGCACCAACACCGCAGCCTGGTCAAGCAACGCCTCGCCACACATGATCGGGGCGCCTAGACGCAGCGCGAGCGCGATCGAATCTGAGGGTCGTGCGCTCACCTCCACCCCGCTCTCAAAGTGCAACGTGGCAAAGAAGACTCCCTCACGAATGTCTGTGATGCGCACTTCTTTGAGTTCGTTCCCAGTCGCCTCGATGACGTCACGAAGCAAGTCGTGGGTCAGAGGTCGTGGCGGCACCACACCTTGTTGGGCGAAGGCGATGGCTGTCGCTTCTGCAGCACCAATCCAAATCGGCAGGAAGCGTTCGCCTTCGCTCTCGCGTAACAACACGATGGGCTGACTGGTTGGGACCTCAACACGCACGCCCACGACTTCGACTTCCCGCATGCCTTGAAGCCTAACTGGCCAAGACCAAACCCCGAAGCTTTAGCGAAGTCCTCGCAGGGCTGCCCGCACCAAAGTTGCGTGGAGTCGGATAGACAGTGCGGCAATGTCGGCCACGGCCTGGGCCGCACGACCATCGGCGCCCTCTTCGCGGCTGCGCTTGATCGGGGCCACGACCTGTTCGACGAACCCCACCTCGCGGTCAGCGGCCGCCTTGAACGATCGCAAGTGCCGGGGCTCGATGCCGAACTTGCCAAGCTCGCCGGCAATCTGGGCGACCAGGATCGCCTCCGCCTCGAAGTACTCCGTGCCAGGGCGCGCCTTGATCAGCCCGTATGACTCGAGCTCAGCCAACGTCTCGGGAGTGATGGCGGCCGTCTTGATGAGCTCGCGCCGAGACACTCGAACGTTGGGGTTAGCCGCAACTGCCCGAAAAGAGTCAGCTGACGGCATTCCGTCAGAGTCAGTCACATCGGGTGTTCGACCGACCATGCCAGGCAGCCAGTCGCCACGATCCATGGCGTCAAGGTGCTCGCCGATCACGCGCAGCGGAAGGTATTGCTCCTTCTGCGCTCGCAAGATGTAGCGCAGTCGCTCCATGTCGTCATCGGAATATTTTCGGTAGCCCGAAGCCGTGCGCTCTGGCTCGACGAGCCCTTCACTCTCAAGGAAGCGGATCTTGGATTCCTTGATGTCAGAGTCGGGGAACTCCTCGCGCAGTTGCGCTAAGGCCTGGCCGATGCTGAGACGAGCTGGTGTGGCCGACACGATCAGATGTCTTCGTGCCCACCGGCAAAGAAGACCAGGCGGAACTTGCCGATCTGGACTTCGTCGCCATTGTGCAACGTGGCGGACTCGATGCGATCGCGGTTGACATAGGTGCCGTTGAGGCTGCCCACGTCAGCCACGGTGTACGACGCGCCGCTGCGGGTGAACTCCACGTGACGACGAGACACGGTGATGTCGTCGAGGAAGATTTCACTCTCTGGGTGTCGCCCGGCCGAGACAGTGTCTTGGTCGAGAAGGAATCGGCTTCCCGCGCCCGGCCCTCTGCGGACTACCAGCAACGCGCTGCCGCCGGGCAGTCCGTCGACAGCAGCCGCATCGTCGTCATCGAGCAGGGCTCGTTCTTCGGCCTCCTGCGCGCGCACAGGCGCCCCAAAGGTGATCGTCGCAGTCGAATCCACCGGCGAAGACTCCACAAGTGAGTCGACCAACTTGGTGCCACATTGGGCACAGAACTTGGCGCCTTCGGGATTGCGTGAACCGCACTGGGTGCAAAAAGGCATGATTACTGCCCCCTTCTGCTCGCAAGAGAACCTTCAACCGTAAGTGCAGGTTGACGGTGTGCCTTGAACCTATCAGCCCAAAGCGAACGTGCGCACGCGCACATTTCTAACCTTCAACAAGCCCTTGGTAGCCAGCAGCGTCCATGAGCGCATCGACAGCCGCCGAATCGGCAGGCACCATCTCAAAGAGCCAGCCATCGCCGTAGGCGTCTGAGTTGACCAACTCGGGGGTGTCGCTCAGGGCATCGTTGACCGCAACGATCTCTCCAGCAAGCGGGCTGTAGACCTCGCTGACGGACTTGGTGGACTCGAGTTCGCCCACGGAGTCGCCAGCAGCAACGGTGCTACCGACGTCGGGCAACTGCACGTAAACGATGTCGCCAAGTTGGTCTTGGGCGTAGTCGGTGATGCCGATGCGCACCGATCCAGCGCTTTCACCTGGGGTCTTAACCCACTCGTGCTCTTCGGTGTACTTGAGGTCCTCTGGAAACACCTTTGCTCCTTATTGGATGAAGGGACGCAGCACCCGCAGGTTACTGGCCCGAATCGGGTTGTGCGAAGTCGGGGCTCTTGAGGGTGATGATCGAGCCGACGACGACTTTGTCGAGTTGTTCGATCTTGACGGTGCCTTGATCTGATTCGACGTCAAACACGAACCCACCAGGCACCTGCAGTGCTGGTCCGAGGGTTTCAGGGTCACCGATCACATCGATGATGTACGGCGAAGAAAGTCGTCGACCGTCGACCACGATGCCGCTCTCATTAGAGTCGAACCAGGTGCTGGCCACCACTCGAACGGTGTCGTTGAACTCCATGGCCTCAGCGCCAGCGTCTCGAAGTTCTTGGATGCCGTCGAGGAGATGATTCAAGGTCAACCGATTGGCCTGGTTCGTCACTGTGATGCGCAAGCCGGGCCCTTGAGCCGGCAGTGTGCCCGCCAGGATGCCCAAGGTGATGGCTTCCTCTTTGGCTGCATCAACTGCGACTTGAGACTTGCGGGTGCTGTTGAGCAGTCGGTCCTTGTCCTTCTCCAGTTTGGAGACCTCCTGTTCGGCCCGCCGGTTCTCGACGTTGAGGCCGTTGAGCACCTGCACCAACTCGCTGGCACGCAGACCTGAATAGGCATCGCGCGCTTGATAGGAGGTCACCTGAGTGACCATCGCGAACCCAAGCAGTCCGACCAGCAGGGCTGACATCAGTTGGTTGCGGGAGGGGTGGCGAAGCGCCGCCATGACGCGTCGGCGGGCCTGGGTGCCTGGTAGTGCCGGGCTGTCGGCTCGCCGATCGGTGGGGATCGGATCGTTCGGCGTACTCATGCGCCGAAGATGTGTCGGCGCAGCGCAGCTACGTTGGAGAAGATGCGGATGCCGAGAACCACGATCACGCCGGTAGCCAGTTGCGGACCCACACCGAGTTTGTCACCCAAAAACACGATGAGCGCTGCGATCACGACATTGGAAACAAACGAGATCACAAACACTCGATCAGAGAAGATGCCGTCGAACCACGCACGCGCGGCACCGAAGACCGCATCAAGTGCCGCCACCACGGCGATGGGCAGGTAGGGCTCAAGCCACAGCGGCACCGCGGGCTTGAGCACAAGGCCCAAGGCGACGCCCACAACGAGCCCGAGTACGGCGATCACTTGGTCATCCCTTCCGTGCTTTGGCTGAACGAAGCTTCACCATATCGGTGGCCGGGAGGCGCAGGGCCTCGCTCGTGGTGAAGTCGAATCGCATATTGAAATGTCTTTGTACCGCTAGCCAAGCTGCACCGCTGGTGGTCTGGGCGAATCGTGACGGCAATGTGTCCGGATCTCCAATGGCATCAATGACGTATGGCTGGGATAGCGAGGTGTAGTTGACCGTGATCGCACTGCCAGCGTGACGAATGGCGCTTGTGGGAGACAGCCGCTGTCCGTTAATCGCGATCGCTTCCGCACCTGCTTGCCACAGACCGTTCACCACACGCTGAAGGTCTTTGTCGATCACCGCACCATCACCGTCGGGGGTCGCTTTGCCGTCGGCAATCTGCATCCGGACCCCGCTCCCTTTAACAGCCGT
>CALMMO010000384.1 GCA_937868455.1 uncultured Marmoricola sp. | reverse complement strand
CTCTTTGATCGAGAAGCCACCGACTTGGTGGAACAGCGCAGCGCGCACGTCGCGGCCAAAGCCCATCGCAGTGCGCGCCGCCAGGTAGACAGCCCCCACTGAGCAGATGATTTGCCCCAAAGAGATGGCGAGCATCAGACCACCGCGGCGCCAGATGTAGCCGGTGTCTCCGGTGATGATCCCGTTGTCGATGATTTCGGCGTTGATGCTTGGCAGATACAACATCGCCAGCGTGCCCAAGAACTGCAGCACCACAATCGCGGCAATAGGACCCGGGTAGGGGCGAAGGTAGGTGCGAATCAGACGCAACAGCATTAGGAGTCCTCTCGCGAGAGACCATCGACCAAGACGCCATCGAGGACGACGCTGACGATGGTGTCGGGGGTCAAGGTGACCCCGTCAGAAATGTGGGGGTGGGTGCCCGAGAAGGTCAGAAGGCGCACCAGTTGCACCAGATGATCCGGAGTGCAGGTCAATTGGTCGGCGTAGGGCTCGACGAGCCCCTCCAAGATCAGCCCCGCCTGTCGGCGGTGCTCGGCGGTGTGGCGCCGACTCTCCAGGGGTTGCACCAAACCCATGCGTGACATCAGCGCGAAGATCCCCCTGAACCTGATCTGGAAGTGGGTGCAAATATCGAGCAGCACCCCCCGCAGACCCTGGTCTGGATCGATGGTGCGCAGATCCTTTAGGAATGGCTCGAAGTCCATGGCTGTGGTGAGCGCGGCTTGGATCAGATCGTGCTTTGAGTCAAAGACTCGAAAGATGGTGCCTTCGGCAATGCCAGCCGCGTCGGCGATCTGCTTGGTCGTCGTCTCCCGACCATGCTCTAGGAGCAATGGCAAGGTGGCCGCGATGAGATCGGCTCGACGCTCATCGGGACTCATTGCTTTGACCCGGGCACACATGATGGCGAGCATAGATGAGTGAGCACTCACTCACAAGTGAGTATCTAGGGCTCTCCCTGGAGCAACCGCTCGATGTCTGTTCGAGTTGGCAGCTCGGGGAACACCGTTGATCCAGTGCGCACGTAGTGGAATCCGGCCTTCACTCGCTCTGGGTCGACTCCACGCAACTCGGCCCACGCCTGTTGATAGATAGCCAATTGCAACGGGTCGGCCGAATGTGAGCGGTTGGTCTTCCAGTCGATGAGCAACCAGTCATCACCCTCGGCATAGACCGCATCGATGCGCCCGCGGATGACCTGACCAGCGATGGCCAACGCGAAGGGCGCTTCGACGTACGCCGGGCGACGCTCGGCAAACGGTCCAGTGGAGAACTGGTGGATCAACTCCCTCAAATCCTCGTCATCGTCGATGTCGGCGTCGGCTCGCCCAGGCAGATCGTCAGGATCAAGCAGACCCAACTGACCAAAGCGCGACTCGATCCAGGCGTGGAACCGCGTGCCGAACCGAGCCGAGGCGGAGGGCTGGCGCGGCATCGGGCGCGCCAAGTCGCGAGCGAACTCAGCCTCGTTGTCGCGCAATTGAGCTAACGCCGTGGCCGACATCGACAACGGCAACGAGACCTCCAGAGCGCCGCTATCTGCCAGTGCTTCGGCGACCAGGCGCTCCAGATCGGCATCCCATTCGGCAATGTGCGCTGCGACGTCGAGGGAGTCAGGCACCACATCGGGCACCGCACTAAGTTGACGCGCCCGCACCATCTCAGCCGCCTCCAGGCGCGCTTGGGTCTCCTCTGTGCGCACGTCGATGGGCCAGTCAAAGCGCTGCTGTTCAGCCAACAATGGGTTGGGGGTGTTGCGCGGAGGCCGGTCAATCCACTGCTCGGCCCCGCCCAAGAAATCGGCGAGTTCGCGCTGATAGATCGAGGGACCAAACGGGGTGGCGCGTTGGCCCCACACATAGGAACTCACAGACAGCGACTGCGCCGCGCGGGTGAGCGCGACATAGGCCAGCCGTCGCTCTTCGGTTTGGTCATGGGCTTTGCCCGCGGCGCGGTAGTGGTCGATGTCTTCCTTGGTGTGACCCTGCAGGTGTGGCAGGTCTCGGGCATCGCCACGCAGTTGAGATGGCAGCACCGCGGGCGAGGTCACCCATAGTGGCCGCGAGGTTGTGCTTGGGAAGGAGTCTTCGCAGACACCGACCAAGAACACTGAGCGCCACTCCAAGCCTTTAGCTCGATGGACCGTCAACAATTTGACCGAGTCGGCTGCCGAAGGAGTGGCAGCATCAAGCCCGTTGCCAAACTCATCTTCGGCCTCAAGCCAGGCCAAGAGGGCGGCCAAGTTGACTTGCCCGTCAATCCCCTCAAAGTCCGCGATCGCCTTCACAAACAAGTCGAGGTTGTCTCGTCGTGCTGCTGCTGCCGGACTCAGCGAGGAGGCCAACTCCACGTCGATGCCGGTCACGTCGATGATGCGGCGCACCAAATCGAGCAGGGGCTCACCCACGTAGGCCCGCAGAGTGCGCAACTCCCCCGCTAGTAGAGCGAACCGCTCGCGGGCAAGCGCGGAATAGTCGAGGTCACCTGGGTCAGCAAGCGCCTCAGAGATCGAGGCCACCTCTGTCGGGTCAGAACCAACCACTGAAACGGCTAACTCATCATCGACACTGAGACCATCGACTGGCGTGTGCGAGGCATCGGCAAGCTGCTTGGACCGTCGTCCCAGCAGTGCGAGGTCGCGAGGACCGATTGCCCATCGCGGCCCGCTCAAAACTGTCAGCAAATCAGCGTTGGCGGTGACATCATGCACCAGACGCAACAACGCCAAGACTTGGGCTACCTCGGGCAGTCGCAGCAAGCCCGACAAACCCACAATCTCCACGGGGACGCCTGCGTGCGAGAGCACGTCGAACGCCGCCTCGGCGGTGCGGTTGTCGCGGGTGAGCACCCCGATCTCGCGCCACTCCCCCGCCTGCTGATGGGCTGCCTTGACCCGGTCGGCGAGGTCATTGAGTTCTTCGCCCTGGGTTTGGTGTACGACGACGCGCACGTCGCCCCCCACCTTCTCAGGGGCAGCGTCAAGGGGGGCCACCATGGGTAGCGCGGAGTAGAGCGGCGCTGCCACGTGGTTGGCGGCCGCCAAGATCAGCGGGGCTGATCGTCTGCTCACGGTTAAGGGGTAGATCGGCACACCATCGGGGTGCGGGAAATCCTCGGCGAAGCCAATGATGTTGCTCACCGATGCACCCCGCCAGCCATAGATCGCCTGATTGGGGTCACCGACTGCGGTGACTGCATGCCCCTCGCCAAAGAGTCGCTTCAACAAGATCGCTTGGGCCACCGAGGTGTCTTGATATTCGTCGAGAAGAACTACTTTGAATTTGGCGCGTTCGGCCTCTGCCACTTCGCGATGCTGGGACACCAAGGCCGCAGCACGTTCGATCTGTTCAGAGAAGTCCATCAGCCCGAGTCGCTGCTTGGCGACTCGGTATTCACCGATCAACTCCAGCAACTCCGCGCGTCGGTCCATGGTGTTGAGCGCGTGGTCAATCGCTTTCAGATGGCCCACTCGGCCCTTGCCTTCTAGCTCCTCGGCTCGAGCCACAGCAAAGCTGTCACGCCAAGAATCGTCGTGCTCTAAGACCATCTGAGCGCTGACCAGGTGCTCCGAGAGCGCAGACTCCAGAGCCAACATGTTCTTGACCACGGTGGGTGGGTGATCAGAGAGCGCGACCACTGCCGCGGTGTGCTTGGCGACGACTCGCTCGGCGAGTTGGTAGCGGCTGGCGTCGGCCAACACCCGGGTGTCTGGCTCAAACCCGATGCGCAAGCCGTGTTCGGTGAGCAACGAAGCGGCGTAGGCGTTGTAGGTGGCCACCGTGGGCTCGACGTGCTCTTCCTCGTCCTCACCTGGCTCACCTAGACCGGCATCCACCAGTGCCTTGCGCACCCCAGATGTGAGCGCTTCGGCGGCCTTGGTGGTAAACGTGAGGCCAAGCACTTCGTCGGGGGCGACTTGTCCGGTGGCGACCAGGTAGACCACTCGAGCTGCCATCAGGGTTGTCTTGCCCGAGCCTGCGCCCGCTATGACCACCGCGGGTGCCAGGGGTGCGGTGATGGCTGCCCACTGCTGGTCACTGACGAGGTACGGCGTGCCCATGAGTTGGGCCAGATCACGAGGTGACTCGATGGCCATCATGAGAGCACCGTGCCGCTCACCTTGGCCGGACATAGCGCCTTGAAGTCGCAGTAGTCACAGTGTTTGCCGGGGGTGGCAGCAAAGTCCTCATCGCGCAGTCGGCGCACGGCTTCGCGCAATCGATCTTCGATCCACACACTGCCATCGTCGTCGGGAGCTAGGGCACCTTGCTTTTGGACCTTGGCGCCATGTCCCTCGGGAGTGCGAAGTTGCACCAATTCGGCGCCACCTGAGTGTGCCTGCTCCCCCACCAGAGCATCGACCGCCCCGTTGTTGATGACGTGTTGGTAGAAGCCCAGTTGGTCGTGGGCCTTGACCTCATTAGCTGTAGGGAAGTGTTTGCCAGTCTTGAGGTCAACAACCACCACATTGCCATCGGCATCGCGCTCAAGCCGGTCAACGCGACCCTTGAGTTCAACGACTTCGCTGCCAGGCACGGGCACGGTGGCGGCAAGCTCGAGCTCGGTCGCAATCACTTCGCGCTCACGGCGTTCGTCACGGTGCCAGGCCACTAGTTTGGTCAGGGCGGCGTGGATCTGATCGCGCTCTCGAGGTCCCGACCAAGGGGTGCGAAAGGCCAACTGGCCCCACACCCGATCGACGTGTGCCATCAATTCGGTGATGCCATCAGGTGTGTCAGGCACATCGCCGGTCACCATCCGGTGAGCCAAGGCGTGCACCA
>CALMMO010000383.1 GCA_937868455.1 uncultured Marmoricola sp. | reverse complement strand
CGGCAGCCACCAAGAAGAGCGAGTCCTTCGCCGAGAGCAAAGCAGGTGCTCGACGACGAGCTGCGTAGGCAGCGGCCACGGCACCCGGAGTCTTAGCCCGGGTGTTGAGCAGGGTGGCCCATTGCTCATCGCTGAGCCGAGTTGCGGTCACGTCTGTGCTCCCTCTACCAGTGCATCGAGTTCAGCAATCGTGGGCATCGCGTCGGCACAGGCCAGCCGCGAGGCGACGATCGCGCCAGCGGCATTGGCGTACTGCGCGCAACGAACCGGGTCCCATCCGGCAAGCAGACCGTGCACCAAGGCCGCACCGAAGGCATCACCTGAACCGAGGCCGCACACCACTTCGACCCGGTGCGGCGGGACCACCGTGCTGCCCTCAGGAGTGGCAACCAACACCCCCTGCGCACCCATCTTCACGACTGCGAGTTCAAGGCCGCGCTCCAGCAGTCTGCTGGCCGCCTCATGCGGGTCGCTCGTTCCCACAGCCACTTCAACCTCGGCACGGTTGCCCACGGCCACGGTGACGTGGTCGAGCATCGCGTCGTACTCAGCACGCGCTTGCTGCGGAGTCGGCCAGAACATCTCACGCCAATCGAGATCCAAGATCGTCCAGCGACCCTCGCGAGCGTGAGCCCGAGGACGCTTGGCCAGCATCTCCAGTTGGGTGGAGCGAGCCGGTTCCACGCTGACGCCGGTGCCCGTGACCCACAAGATGGGCACGTCGCGCACCACGTCCCAGGGCACGTCCTGACTGGTCAGTGTGAGGTCTGGTGCCATCGGCCGCCGATAGAACAACAGCGGCGGGTCTTCAGGCGGATTGAGTTCGCAGAAGACGATGGGTGTCAGCAGTTCAGGTGAGGTGCCGACGTACTCGGTGGAGACGCCGAAGCCAAGGAGTGCTTCTCGGACGTACTCCCCAAATCCGTCGGCACCAACCTTGGTTAACACCGCGCTCTTGCGACCTAGCCGCGAGGCACCCACAGCGACGTTGGTCGCCGTGCCGCCCAAGAACTTCTCGAAAGTCCGCACTTGCGAAAGCGGGCCGGTCTGTTGGGGATAGAGATCAACCCCAACCCGTCCGACGGTCAGCAGGTCCAAACCTTCGAGGCTCATGAGCTACTTCGCTGTCGGGAAGTGGAAGCTGGCACCACTGTCAGCGGCCATGCGAGGCCACCGAGCGGTCACGACCTTGGCGCGGGTGTAGAAACTCACGCCTTCGGGGCCGTGCATGTGCTTGTCGCCGAAGAGGGAGTCCTTCCAACCGCCGAAGGAGTAGTAGGCCATCGGCACCGGGACCGGCACGTTGATGCCGATCATGCCCACGTGCACGCCACGCTGGAAGCGGCGGGCGTACTCACCGGAGGAGGTGAAGATGGCGGTGCCGTTGCCGTAAGGGTTGGAGTTGATCAACGCGATCGCCTCATCAACGGAGTCTGAACGCACCACGCTCAACACAGGTCCAAATATCTCTTGGCTGTAGACATCCATCTCGGTGCTGACCTGGTCGATCACAGTGGGGCCAACCCAGAAGCCATCTTCGTGGTCGGGCACGGTGAACCCACGACCGTCGACGGCAATCGAGGCACCTTGCTGCTCACCGGAGTCGATCAGACCCAAGATCCGCTGCTGAGCCTCGCGAGTGACCACAGGGCCCATTTCCGAACCTGCAGTTCGTCCTGGGGCAACCTTGACCGCACGAGCCCGCTGACTCACTGCCTCGACGATGCGATCAGCGCCGTCACCCACAGCGACGGCTGCAGAGATGGCCATGCAGCGCTCACCTGCTGAGCCGAACGCTGCCGCAGCCAAGTGGTCGGCTGCGAAGTCAATGTCAGCGTCTGGCAAGACGATGGCGTGGTTCTTGGCCCCACCCAACGCCTGCACGCGCTTGCCCGAGGCAGTGCCACGCTCATAGATGTACTTCGCAATTGGCGTGGAGCCCACGAACGAAACGGCCGAGACCTTCGAGGAGTCCAAGATGGCATCGACGGCCACCTTGTCGCCGTGGACCACGTTGAACACGCCATCTGGCAAGCCAGCTTGCTGCCACAACTCGGCCAAAATCATCGCCGCTGATGGGTCACGCTCGCTGGGCTTCAACACGAACGTGTTGCCGCACGCGATCGCCACGGGGAACATCCACATTGGCACCATCGCCGGGAAGTTGAACGGCGTGATGCCCGCCACGACTCCAAGCGGTTCGCGGAACGAGAACGAGTCGACATCGCTGGACACCTGATCGGAGTAGTCACCCTTGAGCAGGCTCGGGATGCCGCAAGCGAACTCCACGACCTCCAGTCCGCGCTGAACCTCGCCCAACGCGTCGCTGAGCACCTTGCCGTGCTCATCGGTGATGGCCTCAGCAATCCGGTGCGCATTGGCATTGACGAGTTCACGGAAGGCAAACATCACCTTGGTGCGCGCACCAAGCGAGGTCTGGGACCAACCAGGGAAGGCATCCCAGGCCGCGTCAATGGCGGTGTTCACATCTGCTGTCGAGCCGAGCAGCAACTCATGTTGGGGCTGCCCGGTGGCCGGGTTGTAGACAACCGAAGTTCGGGTGGACTCTCCGGCGACAAGCGCGCCGCCGATCCAGTGGGAAATCGTGGCCATCAGTTCTCCTTAGTCAAGTAGTCAATGCAGGCTCGCACATCGGCAACAGGTCCGTCGCCGTCGGGCTCTGCAGCAAGCATGAGGTCTTGTTCGAGCACATACCAACCCGAGTAGCCCGCGCTCTCAAGAGCCGAGACCAGCCCAGCAATATCGACATCACCAGCACCCAGAGGGCGGAACATGCCCGCGCGCACAGCATCACCAAAGGCGATGTCCCCGGACGCCACGCTCGCGGCCATGCCGAGGTCCACATCTTTGAGGTGCACGTGCTTGATGCGCGCTGGGTTGGCCTTGGCGATCGCAACCGGGTCTGCGCCGGCGGCAGCAAGGTGGCCGGTGTCGATGCACAGCGATGCGCGAGATCCGTCTAGAACGCGCTGAGTTTCTTCGCCGTTCTCGATCATCGTGCCCATGTGCGGGTGCAACGTCGCCTGGACACCGCGGGCGATCGCGTGATCGTGGATCCGGTCCAGGTTGCCCAGCAAAGTGGCCCACCCTGCATCATCAAGGGTCGGGCGCGCGTCGTACCCGTCTTGGCCGGTGCCAGCGGCAACGACCACAGTGCCGGCGTTGGCCGCCAGGCACTCGTCGATGAACGTGTCGATGCCCGGCAACGGGTCGTGGTTGGGGTCATGCAGAAGTGCCACATAGAACCCGCCCACTGACGACATGTCGTAGCGCGAAAGTTGGGCGACCCGCTCGTGCGGATCGACTGCCAGGAATCCAGGCGGACCAAACTCGGTGGCGCCAAGCCCGAGGTCGCGCATCTCGCTCAACACCCTCTCAGGGGTGAGTTGGTAGCCCCATCCGGGCACCTCGCACAGACCCCATGAGATTGGGGCTCCCGCGATGCGATCGAGCGTGAGTAGTCCAGACATAGTGATGCGCTCCTCTCCTAAACCTCAGTAAACACTTTGACCTGACAATAGGTCAAACTATCTAGCTGAGGGGTGTTGGCCTCTTGGTTTCAAGTTCTTGTTTCAAGGCACCCAACTGCTCGTTGATCGAGTGCGGACGTGTGCCCAGTAACTCCATAGTCATCTGCCCCGACATGCTGGTGTCGAAGGGCACGGGTGCTGGCAACCGGGCCGAGTCAGGCGGCGGGCCGAAGTCGATCAGAGCGCGGTCAAGGCCAAACACCTCACACGTTGCCATAGCCAGCTCGCGTCGAGTCACTGGCGTGCCACCAGCGAAATGGAGCACCCCGCCCACCCCTAGGTCGAAGGCACGACCCAGCAACGCCCCGATCTCGGCCGACACAACCGGGGTGGCTACCGAGTTGATCTGCGGGTCTTCCCACACGGTGAACCGCTCACCCTGCTTGAGTGCATCGACCAGTGACAAGACGAAGTAGCCAAACCCCACATCTTGAGCACGTGGCCCACTCGCCTGAGTCTGATGCAGTCCCTGCACTCCCCCAACGCGAGCAACGAAACCCGCTTTGGCTCGCTCGAGCACCACCATTTCTGATGCTGCTTTCAAGAAGCCGTAGAGGTTGACCGGGTTAGGAGGCTCGCTCTCCTCGACGAGGTGTTGGGTGCCGTCAAAGACCCAGTCTGTTGACACATATCCGACCGACGTGTCGCTGCGATTCGCCGCGTCAACGATGCGTCTGGTGAGACCGACAAACCCGTCCCAACCGGCACGGCGATCTGCATAGATGCCCTGGAAGTCATTCATGATCGCCAGATGGGCAACAGCATCGCAATCGGCCATGGCATCGCCCAGCGATTCAACAGAGTCGAAATCGACTCTGCGGGTCCGCCAGGGAAAGGCCGGCCCCGCATCGCGCCGTACCAAAGCAACCACGTTGTGACCCTTGCCTGCCAAGACCGCTGCAACAGTGCCGCCCACAAAACCAGTGGCGCCGGTGACCGCGATCGTGGCCATGCTTAGGAAACTTCGCTGATCTTGATGGGACGCCCTTCACGCAAAGACATACCTGCGGCCAACGCGGCGACCGTGCACGCGCGGGCGTCATCGGTGCCACATGGAGACTGACCGCCCTCAGTGAGGTAGGTGTGGAAGGCCTTCCACTCATTGCGATAGGAGTCCATGTAGCGGTCTAGGAAGAACCACGGCAACGGCTGAGCAATGGTCTGCTCGCCCGTACGACGCCACCCTGCGTGAGCCGATGGGTTGTCGCTCACCGCGACTCCCCCAGAACCAAACGCCTCGACACGCTGGTCGAAGCCATAGACCGCTTCACGAGAGTTGTCGATGGTGGTCAAGGTGCCATCAGCGTGGGTCATGACGGTCACTGCCGTGTCGACGTCACCGGCCTCACCGATACGGGGATCAACGCGCACTGCTCCCTTGGCGAACACCTCAACCACGGGGCTCCCCACCACATAACCAGCCATGTCGAAGTCGTGGATGATCATGTCTAGGAAGATCCCGCCAGAGACTGCGACGTACTCAGGCGGCGGCGGCGCTGGGTCACGACTGGTGATTCGCAAGACGTGCAGATCACCCACGGCCCCGTCGGCTACTGCATCTCGCACTGACTTGTGTCCAGGGTCGAAGCGGCGGTTGAAGCCGATCATGAAAGGCACCCCGGCCTTCTCGACTGCCGAGAGGGCCTGGTTGACGAGGGCGAGGTTCAAGCTGACCGGCTTCTCGCAGAAGATCGCTTTGCCTGCTGCTGCGGCCCGCTCGATCATGTCGACGTGGGTGTCTGTGGAGGTGCAAATTGCCACCGTGTCGATGTCATCGCTGGTAAAGATCTCATCGATGCTTCGCACCTGAGCCCCCGTTGCGGCCGCGACCGACTCAGCTGCCGCTGGCACAACGTCGGCCACTGCGACCAACACGAAGCCGGGGATCTCGCGCGCCAAGATTGAGGCGTGCATGCGACCGATTCGGCCGCAGCCGATCACCCCGATGCGGCGTTCCTCCACTGCTGGCCCACTTGTCACCCCGAAGCCTGCGTCGCGTCCACTCATGAGAGTTGTACCCACTTTCCTGATTCGTTGGAGGTCACCATCGCTGCGAGTGCTTGTGCGCTAGCAACAGCGTCGTCCAAGGTCGCGATGTCTTGGCTTTGTCCAGAAATCGCCTTGATGAAATTGCGGGCTTCGATGACCTTGGTGTCGTCATAGCCCATGGCGATACCAGCCCCCGGCTGGAACGCGGAGTACTCACCATCTCCTGGTTCGCTGAACACAGTCGTGGTCGGTTGGCCGGCGTACTCAGTGCCTTTCGAGACGTGCAACTCGCCAGGTCGGCGGAAGTCCCAGCGGACAAGACCGCGAGTGCCATGCACCTCGACTGCGTAGTTGTTTTGCTCCCCAACCGCGGCCCGATTGGCCTCACAGACCCCCAGGACTCCATTGCCGAGTTGACACAAGGCCACGACGTAGTCCTCGTTTTCCACCGTGCCAAACGAGACTCCTGGGTCATCGATGTCGATGACCGAGTAGTGACCTTGCGCCTGAGCTATGGGCCGTTGTGGGATGTGCACGGCGGTGCGAGCAACCAGCGAATCAATGTCGCCAACGAGGAAACGCAGCAGGTCAACACCGTGCGAGGCCAAGTCACCAAGCACTCCGTGTCCACCACGATCCAGGTCATAGCGCCACGACAACGGGCTGCCCGGGTGGGCTGCATAGTCGGTGAACAACTGCACCCGAGCGTGAGTGACAACCCCAATCTCTCCACCTTGGATCAGGCGTTGGGCCCGAGCAACAGCCGGCACCAGTCGGTAGTTGAACCCGACGGCCCCGACGAGTCCGGCATTGTTCACCGCATCGCGCACAGCGATGGCATCCGCAGGGGTCAACCCAACTGGCTTCTCAATCCACAGGTGCTTGCCCGCCTCCGCCACCGCGACCCCGATCTCGCGATGCAAGAAGTTGGGGGCAGTGACACTGACTGCCTTGATCTGCGGGTCCGCGAGCAGTTCACGCCAATCTGAGTACGTCGCAACCTGGCCATGAGCCGCCGCGAAATCGTTTGCCGCGGACTCGTTGGCATCGGCGACTGCCTTGATCTCGGGCCGAATGTCGAGGTCGCGCCAGTGGTGATTGAGTCGCTGGTAGGCACGTGCATGGACGTGACCCATCCAGCCGGCGCCAATGACGCCGACTCCGAAGGTGGTCATAGTTCCTCGATCGTTAGCGCGGAGCGCTGGACTCCAACTCGTGGGCCAACGCTTCGAGTTCGGCTCCACCAGCCATTGCCTTGACCAGTTCTTCCCTGGTCACAGTGGCCCGCTCGAACTCATTAGTCAGTGCGCCACGGTTGAGCAAGTAGAACCGGTCGCCAACCATGTGCGCGTGGTGGGGGTTGTGGGTAATGAAGACCACAGCAATGCCCCGGTCGCGGGCCTGGAGGATGTACTTGAGCACCACTCCTGACTGCTTCACACCCAGTGCGCTGGTGGGCTCATCAAGGATCAGCACATTGGCACCGAAGTAGACCGCGCGGGCAATCGCCACGGCCTGACGCTCACCACCGGAGAGCGTGCCCACGGGCTGCTCAAGGTCGCGAATGTCGATGCCCATGTTGAGCAGTTCTTCGCGGCAGGTTGTTTTGGCAAAGCCTGCGTTGAGCAACTGGAAGGGCCGCACACCGGAGAGAGGCTCGTTGCCCAGGAAGAAGTTGCGCCACACGGACATCAAGGGCACGGTCGCCAAGTCCTGGAACACCGTCGCAATCCCGGCACCGAGCGCGTCACGAGGCGACTCGAAGCTTCGTTCCTGGCCAGCCACCAACAGTTGTCCCTGGCTGGGCTTGTGCACCCCGCTCAGGATCTTGATCAGCGTCGACTTGCCTGCACCGTTGTCGCCCAGCACGCAGGTGACGGTTCCTGGGTCAACGTGCAAGCTAATGTCGCGAAGGGCCAAGACGCTGCCAAACGACTTGCTGACGTCTTTGAGTTGCAGTGCGGGCACGACCGTTGAGCTATTCATTTTCGGGCTCCTTGGGCTCGTCGGCCGATATAGGTGTTGACCAGCACAGCGATGAAGAGGATCACGCCGAGGAACAAGAACGACCAGTCGGTGTTCCAGCCAGCGAAGGCGATGCCGATGAACGCCATACCGATGATGGAAGCGCCGATCGATGCGCCGATGGCCGAGCCGTAGCCGCCAGTGAGCAGACATCCTCCGACCACTGCGGCGATGATGAAGGTGAACTCCTCACCCACACCTTGGCCAGCCTGCATTGACTTCAAGCGCATCAAGTTGATGATGCCGACCAGGCACGAGGCCATCGATGTGGCCACAAACATGGTCATCTTGGTACGTCGTACCGGGACACCAGTGTTGCGAGCAGCGTTTTGGTCACCGCCCACCGCAGTGATCCAGTTGCCGAAACGGGACCGGGTCAAGACCACGGTGGCGAAAATGGTGATGAGCAGCCACCACACGACTGCGATTCGGAAGCCATAGGGCTCCCAGAAAGTGGAGGCAAAGACCGCCTCTGCAGATGAGAACCCGGGAACCTTATCGACACCGGCCACGCGCACCGTGTCGGTCAATGCCTTGGTGACACCGAGGTTGATTCCGCGAAGAGAGAAGAACATCGCCAACGTGATGATGAATGATGGGAGGCCGGTCTTCATGACCAAGTAGCCGTTGATCAATCCGACGCACGCTGCGAAGGCGAAGGTCAACAAGATGGCTGGCCACATGCTCAGGCCATATTCGGTGCTCAGCAAACCTGCGAGCAGACCCGAAGTGCCAATCATGACCCCAGAACTGAGGTCGAATTCGCCAGCGATCATCAGCATGGCAACGGGCACCGCGACGATGCCGACGTTGGCGGCCACATCGGTCCATCGTGCGGCGCCGTTGATTCCGGCAAACATGCCTGTGGTGTCAACCACGGCGAACATCAAATAGATGACCAGTGCGCCTAGGAAGGCACCAAGTTCTGGTCTGCGCATGACGCGAGTCAGGCGCGAGGTTTGAGCGAGTCGCTCGTCTTTGGGTGTCGACGTAGCTGCGGACATTGACTACTCCTTCGGTGCATCGTCGGCCCCAGGGGTCCGAGAGAGGTACGACTAGGTCTTTGGGGC